>NZ_JAAKYA010000023.1:4949-105816 GCF_011044775.1 Limisphaera ngatamarikiensis
AGCGCGGTTTGATTGGAGACCTTTTGGATCACCTCCCCGCTTCAATGGGGCCGCGCTCGTGTGAGCGCGGAGACACTCAACGGTGGGCGGCCTTCCTTCTTCGCCCCCAATAGCTTCAATGGGGCCGCGCTCGTGTGAGCGCGGAGACGAGCTCCTGGCGCGATTGCCCGGCCATCCTGCGCTTGCTTCAATGGGGCCGCGCTCGTGTGAGCGCGGAGACACAACGCCCGTATCAGGTGCCTGGCCGTCCGATCCGGCTTCAATGGGGCCGCGCTCGTGTGAGCGCGGAGACTTTCATCGAAACAGAGGTTGCCCTGATCAAGGTTGAGCTTCAATGGGGCCGCGCTCGTGTGAGCGCGGAGACTGAGTTGGTGGGATTCCTGTCAGACTGGCAGAGCCGTCAGGCTTCAATGGGGCCGCGCTCGTGTGAGCGCGGAGACATAAGCGCCGATTTGTACCCGCCAATTCATTGGCCGTGCTTCAATGGGGCCGCGCTCGTGTGAGCGCGGAGACAAGGCAGGCGCCGCAACCAAAACCAGCGGAGCCGCGGCTTCAATGGGGCCGCGCTCGTGTGAGCGCGGAGACGGGTCGCCCAACAGCTTGAGTATCGTGGCAGCGCCTGGCTTCAATGGGGCCGCGCTCGTGTGAGCGCGGAGACACAACGGTTCATCGATCCGTGGCGGGAGGGAAGGGAGCTTCAATGGGGCCGCGCTCGTGTGAGCGCGGAGACGCAGGGGTTGTTCCACCCAAGGCAGGCGCCGCAACCAGCTTCAATGGGGCCGCGCTCGTGTGAGCGCGGAGACCTCAGGTCTGGTACTCGTGGCTCTGCTCCTACAGTCCGGGCTTCAATGGGGCCGCGCTCGTGTGAGCGCGGAGACCCAAAGAAAACTTTCGAAAAGTTTTGCGCATGTTTAGCTTCAATGGGGCCGCGCTCGTGTGAGCGCGGAGACATTCAGATGGCCTGAAAAGGCCGATAGCCCCCCGAGCTTCAATGGGGCCGCGCTCGTGTGAGCGCGGAGACCAGGAGCAGTGAGCCACATCCAGCGAAGCTGGAAATGCTTCAATGGGGCCGCGCTCGTGTGAGCGCGGAGACGGCTTTGAGAGCGTCGTTTTGTCCTGGGGGCCCCTCGGGCTTCAATGGGGCCGCGCTCGTGTGAGCGCGGAGACCGCCGACGGAACGTTAACGCCTTCAGAATGCCCCCAGCTTCAATGGGGCCGCGCTCGTGTGAGCGCGGAGACCAAACTCACCTCTTCCACATCCCACGTGTTCGGGTTGCTTCAATGGGGCCGCGCTCGTGTGAGCGCGGAGACCCCCTCCTTGGGGTAGTGGTGAGTCATGCGTGTGAAGGCTTCAATGGGGCCGCGCTCGTGTGAGCGCGGAGACGTGGTCGGGGGAGCCCCCCGGAGGGTCGGAACCCCTCGCTTCAATGGGGCCGCGCTCGTGTGAGCGCGGAGACCTCCAGCTTCGCCCGGCATCAGAGTCCCTCCAGTCCGCTTCAATGGGGCCGCGCTCGTGTGAGCGCGGAGACCCGGCGGTGCCGGGCGGAATGGGTGGGGAGGCGGCCCGCTTCAATGGGGCCGCGCTCGTGTGAGCGCGGAGACCAGCGCAACGGGCGGTGGCATTACCATGTAGTAGTGCTATTGCTTCAATGGGGCCGCGCTCGTGTGAGCGCGGAGACTTGGTCGCGTATGAAGGCGGGTGATGTATGAGCTTGAGCTTCAATGGGGCCGCGCTCGTGTGAGCGCGGAGACAACCCACCCCCACCAATAGGTGCCCGAAGAGTAATACGGCTTCAATGGGGCCGCGCTCGTGTGAGCGCGGAGACGCCAATCCCGAAGAAGAGCTGAAAGGAGGAGCGATATGCTTCAATGGGGCCGCGCTCGTGTGAGCGCGGAGACTCGGCGCCCCCGTGGACATGGGCGGACTGGTCAACGCTTCAATGGGGCCGCGCTCGTGTGAGCGCGGAGACTTCCAGGGCGACCTTCCGATCCCACCATGCCGCGTCGCTTCAATGGGGCCGCGCTCGTGTGAGCGCGGAGACCTGTCCGGTGGATGCGGTCCGGTGGGTGCCAGTGAGGCTTCAATGGGGCCGCGCTCGTGTGAGCGCGGAGACACGCCCAACCTGTGGATGGCAGATGTGATTGCTGCGGTGCTTCAATGGGGCCGCGCTCGTGTGAGCGCGGAGACTCGGTCAGTGTGGGAAGCATCGCAAGCCTCCGCCCGCTTCAATGGGGCCGCGCTCGTGTGAGCGCGGAGACCACGTGGTAATGGATCCGCCCGGCCTTGGTCCGCTCCGCTTCAATGGGGCCGCGCTCGTGTGAGCGCGGAGACTTTTAGAGCGTCGTTTGGTCCTGGGGGCCCCTCGGGCTTCAATGGGGCCGCGCTCGTGTGAGCGCGGAGACCCGCCGGATGGCGTGGTAACCTCTTTGACCGCACTGCTTCAATGGGGCCGCGCTCGTGTGAGCGCGGAGACGGAAGCCGCGGGGTCGTATGTGGCCAAGTATTTGGTGCTTCAATGGGGCCGCGCTCGTGTGAGCGCGGAGACGATGGCCGGGTTCGGCAATGTGGGGAGGATCTTCGTGGCTTCAATGGGGCCGCGCTCGTGTGAGCGCGGAGACCGGTCCAGTACGCGGCATTCCCGGGGCTGGTGATCAACGCTTCAATGGGGCCGCGCTCGTGTGAGCGCGGAGACGGAGACACAATGATCCAGTCGCGATGCTGAAGGAGTATGCTTCAATGGGGCCGCGCTCGTGTGAGCGCGGAGACAAAATGCGGAATTCTCACGCGGACTCTCCCTTGGACTGGGCTTCAATGGGGCCGCGCTCGTGTGAGCGCGGAGACCCGCCGCCGTGATCAGCCAATCCCTCAACGTCTCCCCGCTTCAATGGGGCCGCGCTCGTGTGAGCGCGGAGACTAATCTTTCCCCACCGAAAACTGGGTCACTCCCGGGAGGCTTCAATGGGGCCGCGCTCGTGTGAGCGCGGAGACCGGCCTTACCTCACCCTGTACCGAGCCGAACAGATCCGGCTTCAATGGGGCCGCGCTCGTGTGAGCGCGGAGACGATCGACAGCACCAACACCCGGACCTCCTGGTCATCGTTGCTTCAATGGGGCCGCGCTCGTGTGAGCGCGGAGACCCTGGAGGTCGTTGTAAGTCGTTGATGCTCAATGGCGTGCTTCAATGGGGCCGCGCTCGTGTGAGCGCGGAGACCATTGCCGACGCGGGCTATCTGACCGCGGCTGCGTTGCTTCAATGGGGCCGCGCTCGTGTGAGCGCGGAGACACATGACAACGTTTCGATTGACGTGGTAGCATTGCTGGCTTCAATGGGGCCGCGCTCGTGTGAGCGCGGAGACCCAGTCCATCCACTCTGAGGCCGCCAGAATCAAACCTGCTTCAATGGGGCCGCGCTCGTGTGAGCGCGGAGACCGGTGCCTTATCTCGCCGGCATGCGCATGATCGGCGTGCTTCAATGGGGCCGCGCTCGTGTGAGCGCGGAGACATCTTCGCGACTGGCTGCGAGCCAGGCGCGTCGGTCGGCTTCAATGGGGCCGCGCTCGTGTGAGCGCGGAGACTGGAGCTGGGAGGTCCGAAGGCCATTCAACAAGAGATGGCTTCAATGGGGCCGCGCTCGTGTGAGCGCGGAGACCGCCGGTCCCGATCAATCCGCCGTGGGCGTCCCCTTCGCTTCAATGGGGCCGCGCTCGTGTGAGCGCGGAGACGACTGACCAACGGATACTCCCGAACGACCACCTGCGGCTTCAATGGGGCCGCGCTCGTGTGAGCGCGGAGACGGCATTTGTCAAGCCCCAAAAAGGAAGCCCCCTCAAAGCTTCAATGGGGCCGCGCTCGTGTGAGCGCGGAGACTTGTCGAGGCATTGTTCGGATTGTGATTGACCGCACCTCGCTTCAATGGGGCCGCGCTCGTGTGAGCGCGGAGACGCATCAGTAACATTCTCCAGCGGATTCCGGGCGCCAGGCTTCAATGGGGCCGCGCTCGTGTGAGCGCGGAGACCGAATTGTGACAATACAGCGCGGCGAGGTACAGCGGGCTTCAATGGGGCCGCGCTCGTGTGAGCGCGGAGACTCAGTCAATGACGGACTATTCCGCCGTGTCATCATCTTGGCTTCAATGGGGCCGCGCTCGTGTGAGCGCGGAGACCTCAATATCGGCAGAAGGCCATGGCGCCAAGTTGTGGCTTCAATGGGGCCGCGCTCGTGTGAGCGCGGAGACTGATGCAACCGCAGAGCTTGCACTGCACCGGCATCCGCTTCAATGGGGCCGCGCTCGTGTGAGCGCGGAGACCGAAACCGGCGAGATAGAGGAATGGGAGATTGCTGGGGCTTCAATGGGGCCGCGCTCGTGTGAGCGCGGAGACCCCACGTTCGTATTGCCACCAGTCGTCTGCGCACCACGCGCTTCAATGGGGCCGCGCTCGTGTGAGCGCGGAGACCAGGCGCTGCGTCGAGCTGTTGACTGGTCACGTAGAGCTTCAATGGGGCCGCGCTCGTGTGAGCGCGGAGACGTGGAGGGGAGGCACATGGACAATGGAAATCACCAACGGCTTCAATGGGGCCGCGCTCGTGTGAGCGCGGAGACGCGGCGTTCGATGCAGAGGCCGGCGATCCCAACCTCTTGCTTCAATGGGGCCGCGCTCGTGTGAGCGCGGAGACTAGCGGCAACCCCAAGAGCAGCAACGAACGCATCCGCCGCTTCAATGGGGCCGCGCTCGTGTGAGCGCGGAGACTACCACCGCCCAATTGTCGGAGCAGTTGCCCCACCTTGCTTCAATGGGGCCGCGCTCGTGTGAGCGCGGAGACCCCCTGTCCCGCAGCGCACCGTACTCATGCCCCAGGCCTAGCTTCAATGGGGCCGCGCTCGTGTGAGCGCGGAGACCGAAGCGCCGGATCTTCATGACCGGCACCCCGATCCTGCTTCAATGGGGCCGCGCTCGTGTGAGCGCGGAGACGTGTGCGATCTTCGACTTCCCCACACCGGATGGACCATGCTTCAATGGGGCCGCGCTCGTGTGAGCGCGGAGACTTCACGCATCGTGTCCATGATCAGCTCCTTTCATCAGGCTTCAATGGGGCCGCGCTCGTGTGAGCGCGGAGACGGCATCGGCCCGCATGGGCATGACCAGCTGCAGCTGGCTTCAATGGGGCCGCGCTCGTGTGAGCGCGGAGACGCGGCGGCGGCAAAGATCCCGAGCCGCGCGGCAGCAAGGGCTTCAATGGGGCCGCGCTCGTGTGAGCGCGGAGACGAAACACCTGCACGAAATGCGTGAAACACTGCGGTATGGCTTCAATGGGGCCGCGCTCGTGTGAGCGCGGAGACGGTGCCGCGCAAAGGCTGGCTCGAGCTGAAGACTTAGCTTCAATGGGGCCGCGCTCGTGTGAGCGCGGAGACACTTGGCAAGCTTAAAGCTTGCCAAGTTGTGTCATACGTCGCTTCAATGGGGCCGCGCTCGTGTGAGCGCGGAGACACACAACACACACAAAACACACAACCCACAAAGCTTTGGGCTTCAATGGGGCCGCGCTCGTGTGAGCGCGGAGACCTCTCCGCTTCTGCAAAGGAAGAGCGCATTCCTCACGCTTCAATGGGGCCGCGCTCGTGTGAGCGCGGAGACCTTGCTCTTGCGCCGGGACTCTTCTGAGGATGCTGACTGCTTCAATGGGGCCGCGCTCGTGTGAGCGCGGAGACCAGAGGGCTCCGCACCGTCGGGCTGGCATAGACCTCGCTTCAATGGGGCCGCGCTCGTGTGAGCGCGGAGACGAAGGTCTCCACGCATGGCGAGGACTGACCTTGCCACAGCTTCAATGGGGCCGCGCTCGTGTGAGCGCGGAGACTTGAAATTTCAAAACCGGAAATCTGAAAAAGCTTGCCGCTTCAATGGGGCCGCGCTCGTGTGAGCGCGGAGACACGACGCCGACGACGTGAGGTTCTTCTGCGAGGAGCTCATGCTTCAATGGGGCCGCGCTCGTGTGAGCGCGGAGACAGACAGAACACAGCCCAGACCCACTCACTCACTCGACATGCTTCAATGGGGCCGCGCTCGTGTGAGCGCGGAGACCGGCCCGCGACTGTACATCCATCGCGTGCTGGACTGCAGCTTCAATGGGGCCGCGCTCGTGTGAGCGCGGAGACACCAACGAGCCTGACCGCCAGGGATCGCACCCCCCTGCTTCAATGGGGCCGCGCTCGTGTGAGCGCGGAGACATGTATGCATTCGGGAGGGTGCGTTTCTGTTGGGGAGGCTTCAATGGGGCCGCGCTCGTGTGAGCGCGGAGACCCGCACCCCCCCACACCGCGCAGCATCGCCAAGACTATGCTTCAATGGGGCCGCGCTCGTGTGAGCGCGGAGACCGCAACCAAAAACTCCGAACCTCTTCATCCGGCAAACGGCTTCAATGGGGCCGCGCTCGTGTGAGCGCGGAGACGACCTGGAGCGCACGATTTCAACCACAGCTCTGACCAAGCTTCAATGGGGCCGCGCTCGTGTGAGCGCGGAGACGGGTGGAGGATGCTGCGCGGGCTGTTGCGGTGGGTAGTGCTTCAATGGGGCCGCGCTCGTGTGAGCGCGGAGACGAACCGATACCGCGGACACACCCACCGCAACTCCCGCCGCTTCAATGGGGCCGCGCTCGTGTGAGCGCGGAGACTGACGCGGGGCGCTGGGGCTGAACCCACCACCCACCGGGCTTCAATGGGGCCGCGCTCGTGTGAGCGCGGAGACCCGTGGGTCGTCGGTTGGGGCGTAGGGCAGGGCGTGCTTCAATGGGGCCGCGCTCGTGTGAGCGCGGAGACCCCAGACCACGAGCAGCAGCCTTCACCCCCGACGCGCTTCAATGGGGCCGCGCTCGTGTGAGCGCGGAGACACTGCCATGAAACAGCTGAGCAAGCGACAGGTGGTCAGGCTTCAATGGGGCCGCGCTCGTGTGAGCGCGGAGACTGACGGCGCCGTTTTCGGCCTGGATGATCAATGTCTTGCTTCAATGGGGCCGCGCTCGTGTGAGCGCGGAGACGCCGGAAGGTCCTCGAGCTCCGATTCCAGGAGATGGAGCTTCAATGGGGCCGCGCTCGTGTGAGCGCGGAGACTCGAAGGAGATCCTGGCGCAGCTCCGCGCCTGGGCCAGCTTCAATGGGGCCGCGCTCGTGTGAGCGCGGAGACCGATGTATTGGAGGTGGGTGACGGTGGGGTCGGCCTGGCTTCAATGGGGCCGCGCTCGTGTGAGCGCGGAGACCGACCAAATTCGTATTCGGACTGAATCGCACGAACTAGCTTCAATGGGGCCGCGCTCGTGTGAGCGCGGAGACCCATGTCCGAACTCCGCGCCATCGCCGAGGGCCGTCGCGCTTCAATGGGGCCGCGCTCGTGTGAGCGCGGAGACCGAAGTCCTCGATCCGCCGCATCAATTCGTCGAAAGGCTTCAATGGGGCCGCGCTCGTGTGAGCGCGGAGACCACGCAAAGGCAAATTCGTGGCAACCGGCTTCCCCAATGCTTCAATGGGGCCGCGCTCGTGTGAGCGCGGAGACCGCGACGGCCAGGCCTTCGACGTCACGGCGCCACGGCTTCAATGGGGCCGCGCTCGTGTGAGCGCGGAGACCGGTGGACGCCTTGGGGCTGGTCTTACGACGGGTCTGGCTTCAATGGGGCCGCGCTCGTGTGAGCGCGGAGACCAATCAGATTGCCTCCTGGTGCATGGAATACTTTGCGCTTCAATGGGGCCGCGCTCGTGTGAGCGCGGAGACCGGGACCTCGACGGCTGGCATCGTAGGCCCACTGGCAGCTTCAATGGGGCCGCGCTCGTGTGAGCGCGGAGACAATCATCCTGACGGCCCGGGCGTTCGCCGATCGCAAGGCTTCAATGGGGCCGCGCTCGTGTGAGCGCGGAGACACAATTCTTCTGCGAGGAGCTCATCAAAATTATCCAGGCTTCAATGGGGCCGCGCTCGTGTGAGCGCGGAGACGCGTTGCCAATATTTGGCATTGTTTAAGCTATAGCTGCTTCAATGGGGCCGCGCTCGTGTGAGCGCGGAGACCTGCGCCCGCCAATCATCCTCATACGGATCGCAAGAGCTTCAATGGGGCCGCGCTCGTGTGAGCGCGGAGACACCCCGCGGAAACAATCCACGCACGAGCCCCAAGAACCCCGGCTTCAATGGGGCCGCGCTCGTGTGAGCGCGGAGACATCTCCCATCGCCGGCTGCCAGAGTCGTGCGAAACATGCTTCAATGGGGCCGCGCTCGTGTGAGCGCGGAGACCCCCACCGCTACCAACCACGCCCGCCCCGCCAACACACCGGGCTTCAATGGGGCCGCGCTCGTGTGAGCGCGGAGACACAACAATTTTGCGCCCCAACAGAAACGCACCATCGCGCTTCAATGGGGCCGCGCTCGTGTGAGCGCGGAGACCGCATACGCCACCGATAGCACCACCACCCGGAGCACGGCTTCAATGGGGCCGCGCTCGTGTGAGCGCGGAGACGCGTCCCACCAACAACCACACAATCCAACGCAACAGTAGGCTTCAATGGGGCCGCGCTCGTGTGAGCGCGGAGACGGACACAATCCACGCACGAGCAGCAAGAACACCCGGCACGCTTCAATGGGGCCGCGCTCGTGTGAGCGCGGAGACAGTCGCTTCCCCGCCCCCTCTGTCCCGCCCAGGCTTCTGCTTCAATGGGGCCGCGCTCGTGTGAGCGCGGAGACCACCCGACCAACCACGGCACACCGAACACCAACGCCGCGCTTCAATGGGGCCGCGCTCGTGTGAGCGCGGAGACCCTCCGCGAGGCGTTTCAGGGCCCGGTGGGCCCACGCAGCTTCAATGGGGCCGCGCTCGTGTGAGCGCGGAGACATACTCCAGAAGATATCCTTCCAATCTGCTATTACGGCTTCAATGGGGCCGCGCTCGTGTGAGCGCGGAGACATTGGTCAGCTATGTTGTCTGGGATTATTGCTTGGCCAGCTTCAATGGGGCCGCGCTCGTGTGAGCGCGGAGACGTTGCCATGCTAGAACCCCCAACAATACCCCCAATACGCTTCAATGGGGCCGCGCTCGTGTGAGCGCGGAGACGCTCACAATATACGGATTGCGTGCGTGCGTAAAGACGCTTCAATGGGGCCGCGCTCGTGTGAGCGCGGAGACCCGGACACGCAGTCCGGACCAGAGCGGAAACTATATGCTTCAATGGGGCCGCGCTCGTGTGAGCGCGGAGACGGTCGGTATGACCTGCCCCACCAACATCGCCGGCCCCGGCTTCAATGGGGCCGCGCTCGTGTGAGCGCGGAGACAGGGTACCACTTGCCGAGCCTCTACGTGCCCCACCGCGCTTCAATGGGGCCGCGCTCGTGTGAGCGCGGAGACAGGGTCAGCGAGGACAGCCCCTGCCCGGGCGGATCCGCACGGCTTCAATGGGGCCGCGCTCGTGTGAGCGCGGAGACTCGCGTCGTTTTACGGCGGATGGAGGATGATCTGTCGCTTCAATGGGGCCGCGCTCGTGTGAGCGCGGAGACGATTGGGGAGGATACGCAGGGCACGCTGGTCAGAGCGCAGCTTCAATGGGGCCGCGCTCGTGTGAGCGCGGAGACGCAACCGGTCGCCTACCATGTCCGCGTCAACCAAAACGGCTTCAATGGGGCCGCGCTCGTGTGAGCGCGGAGACCGCGCAACAGCGTCTGGTTGTCCAGCAGCTGCGCCTGCTTCAATGGGGCCGCGCTCGTGTGAGCGCGGAGACTTGCGAAATCTCGATCTTTACCTGCAGGGCGCTGGCATGCTTCAATGGGGCCGCGCTCGTGTGAGCGCGGAGACATAAAGAGGTGCGACAGACTGCCGGAGAAGGTGGTTGCTTCAATGGGGCCGCGCTCGTGTGAGCGCGGAGACATAAACGCACCCCGGATATGAGACGGACACCGGCCCCTCCGCTTCAATGGGGCCGCGCTCGTGTGAGCGCGGAGACACACTGTGATTGCAGGACGATTGATCTCGGAGCCATGAGCTTCAATGGGGCCGCGCTCGTGTGAGCGCGGAGACCTACGGGGATCCCAAGTACAAGATCACTGGACTGAAAGGCTTCAATGGGGCCGCGCTCGTGTGAGCGCGGAGACAATCCCAAGAGCGTCTCCGTCCAAGACTTCCTCCTCGGCTTCAATGGGGCCGCGCTCGTGTGAGCGCGGAGACGGGCCGGCCTAATGGCAAGGGGCGGGGAGCAAACCAAGCTTCAATGGGGCCGCGCTCGTGTGAGCGCGGAGACCCGGGGTGGGCCGTGGAGGTAGTGAGATGAAGATCAGTGCTTCAATGGGGCCGCGCTCGTGTGAGCGCGGAGACTGGCCTGTCGTCAGACACATAATTGGGAGCCAAAAATAGCTTCAATGGGGCCGCGCTCGTGTGAGCGCGGAGACGGGACGGTCGTCGATTGGTTTACGTGGGGCGTCTCGCTTCAATGGGGCCGCGCTCGTGTGAGCGCGGAGACCCAACACGTAGTCGTCCCGCACCAGGGGCAACATCCTGCTTCAATGGGGCCGCGCTCGTGTGAGCGCGGAGACCCGCAGCCTACGTGGCCGAGCAGGTCAAGTCGAAGCAGCTTCAATGGGGCCGCGCTCGTGTGAGCGCGGAGACCCTCCGACACGCACGCCCGGAACTCCCGAGCCTTCCCACGCTTCAATGGGGCCGCGCTCGTGTGAGCGCGGAGACGCAGCAGTCCCACCAGCTCCCGGAAATCGGCATCCACGCTTCAATGGGGCCGCGCTCGTGTGAGCGCGGAGACCGCACGGCGCCGCAACCAATGCGTTGCGAACGAGTTGCTTCAATGGGGCCGCGCTCGTGTGAGCGCGGAGACAAGTCCCGGCGGATGTAGAGGGTGACGTGCTGACCGAGCTTCAATGGGGCCGCGCTCGTGTGAGCGCGGAGACCACCCCCGGGAGCGTCTTTGAGCCGATCAACTGTTCGACGCTTCAATGGGGCCGCGCTCGTGTGAGCGCGGAGACTTGAATCCGTCAAAAAGGCGATCGAAACGCATCTGGCGCTTCAATGGGGCCGCGCTCGTGTGAGCGCGGAGACTCTACTTGGTACTGGCTCAAAAATTGACGCTTGCCAAAGCTTCAATGGGGCCGCGCTCGTGTGAGCGCGGAGACACAATTGCATCCGCGAGGGCGAAAGCTTTGGATGCTGCGCTTCAATGGGGCCGCGCTCGTGTGAGCGCGGAGACTCTTCGTCCTACCCCTTCAATCTCCACCACCGTTCCGCTTCAATGGGGCCGCGCTCGTGTGAGCGCGGAGACCCGACCGGCAAGATTTGCCGGGTGGGGGACATGTCTCGCTTCAATGGGGCCGCGCTCGTGTGAGCGCGGAGACGCACCTATGCAATTTTTGCGCAGTTTGGCAATGTCCAGCTTCAATGGGGCCGCGCTCGTGTGAGCGCGGAGACCGCTCTGGCCAAACGGAGACGTAACACTTCATGAACTTGCTTCAATGGGGCCGCGCTCGTGTGAGCGCGGAGACTCCATGCGTTCCGCGAAGAACGCTGCGAACACGTCATTCAGGCTTCAATGGGGCCGCGCTCGTGTGAGCGCGGAGACCCGCAAATGGTGGTTTGTGTGGAATTGATGAACCATGAGCTTCAATGGGGCCGCGCTCGTGTGAGCGCGGAGACAGACCTCAGCCAAGACCGATATGCCATCCATGTAATCGGCTTCAATGGGGCCGCGCTCGTGTGAGCGCGGAGACCTTGCGTGGCGTTCGTGTTGTGCGACGATTGTGAGTGGCTTCAATGGGGCCGCGCTCGTGTGAGCGCGGAGACGTTGCTAGGTTGTGGCAACATATAAATGCACACACAAAGCTTCAATGGGGCCGCGCTCGTGTGAGCGCGGAGACTGATCGTCCTCGGTTTTGTAGGTGGCGCTTTCCGACGCTTCAATGGGGCCGCGCTCGTGTGAGCGCGGAGACCGGCGGGACGGAGTGTGACTGACATGGCGACCTCCTTGCTTCAATGGGGCCGCGCTCGTGTGAGCGCGGAGACGGCGGTGGCGTTGGATTCGACGAACGCCACGGGGACGCTTCAATGGGGCCGCGCTCGTGTGAGCGCGGAGACTGGCCCAGGCGTCGAGCAGCATGCCCATGATGCCCCTGGCTTCAATGGGGCCGCGCTCGTGTGAGCGCGGAGACACAACTCCGCTCTTCCAGGGCCCAGCATCTCATCCTGGCTTCAATGGGGCCGCGCTCGTGTGAGCGCGGAGACTGTTTTGCAAGTGCTTTTGCAATTGCTGGCAGGCTGCTTCAATGGGGCCGCGCTCGTGTGAGCGCGGAGACTGCGCCCTACTAAGTACCTGGTTGTCAAAGAGCTCGTCAAGCGTTCGCGAGCGGCGACCCATCTGCGGAGCGCGAAGGCGCTCTCAATGCGCCCGGCAGACCCGCAACCTGTTGCAGCGGCGTGGCTTACGAGGCGCGAGCGCCCGCCGCAGTTGTCGCATCACCTCGCCTCTCGCTCATGCGGAGTATGCTGAATGCGTGCGTTGTCGCCGTCAATGTGCTTCAAGTTAACGCGTGACGAATGCGCTGTACTGCGGGACCTCGCCGTTGATGTACCGGGCCAGGAGACGGGTTTGGATTTCAAGAATTCGGCGGTAGCTGACCCGGTAGTCGAACAAGGGATGTGTGGCCAAAGTATCCATGCGTTGCTCGTATGCACGGAGGAAGTGTTTGCGAGCGTCGTTTTTGAGGGCGACCGAGGGGCCTACCTGGACGAAATCGTCGGGTGTGAGCATGCGGTTGTTGATTGCGATGAGAACGGCGCTGTCGGCAATAATGGGCCGGAAGGGTTCCATAAGGTCGAGGGCAAGGGCCGGGCGGCCGAAGCGGGGTTGGTGGTAGAATCCGACGTAGGGGTCGAAGCCGACGGCCCAGGCTGTGATGGTGACGTCTTTGGCGAGAAGGGAATAGGCAAGTGATAGCAGGGCGTTGATCGGATCTCTGGGTGGGCGCCGGTTGCGATGGGTGAAGTGGAAAGTGAACGGGAGCCGACTTTTCCCAGTCGCTTCCCAGAGGTCGTCGATTTTGAGCATGCCGGCAAAGTGTGCAAAGTACAGGTTGGCGGCCTGGCCCTCTATCCCGCGGAGGGTTTCCAAAGAATCGGCGGTGCGGGCCTGCTGTGCAAGGTGTTTCAGGGCGGCCAGGACCTCGGCGGGTGGCTCGATGTGGTTTCGTTGGAGAAGAGTCCGTTGATTCTGGATTTTGCCGGCCACAAGGGCGCGGGCGATTTTAAGGCAGGCCCAGGGGGTATCTGCGAGTCGGAACTGGTTGCGGCGGAGGAAGACATTTTTGAGGCTGTGCCCGCGCGTGAGACCGTAGAACCAGCCCCCCATGGAGAAGTAGGCAATGGGGATGTCCTCCTGGCAAAGGGCCTGAATGGCCTGGGTGGTGAGCTGGACGTTCCCAAAAACGTTGACCTGATTGACATCCATGAGGCGGATTTCCTGCGTGTGATCCTCCTTGTCGCGGATCTGCAACACGCCTCCTGAGATGCCGATCTTGAGTCCCTGGGTGTTGAGGTAGAGTGGTTTTTCGTCATCGCGTGCGGGCACGAGCCGTCGGACGGGCGGGACGGGCTGCTGCTCTGAAGGACACTCGGGGAACAGGGAAAGTTGAATCGCCGTGGGCCGGGACGGTGGCTCTGTAATATCAAGACGGGTGGTGATCCAGGTTTCGTCCGGCAGGCAGATTCCGACCAGGGAGCAGCGGGGGCATTTGGGGCTGTTGAACAGAGGGGGTGGGATTTGGCGGCGCGCTGCCAGGGCACGGGCCTGGTGGGCGAGGCGGAGGGTTTCTTCGATCAATTCCTCCGTAATGGGCAAACGAACGCGTTGACGGGTGCTGCAGTAGTAGACAATACCCTCTTCACAGCGATAGCCGTTGTCCCGTAGGATAATTGCCTGGGCGGCGAGCTGGACACGGTCTGTATCCCAGAGTTCCGGGGCGCCATCGCCCTGGCGCGGGGCCCCACGCTTGTAATCCACGGGGCAGACCGCGCCGTTTTCAACCTCGACGAGGTCGATGCGGGCGATGAGGCCGTGTTTTTCGCTACTGAGGGTGACGGAGCGGGCGTGGATGGCCTCGGGGACCTCTTCGGCGGATGTAGGGCTGGGGAGGGCCGTGGGCCCCTTGTCCACGCGGCGATGTTGGTGGGCACCGTGCACGGTGTCGGCATTGTCGGCCCACAGGGCCTCCACCCATTCGTAGTAGAAGAGGCGTGGGCAGTAGACGAATTCGTTGAGCATGCGGGCCGGGAGCAGGTCCGGGACCAGGGCGTGTTCAGGGTCGGTTTGTGTGGGACTTTGGGCCTGAGCCGTGGCAGGCGCCGCGGGCGGATCGTGAGCCGGTCGGTTGTGTCTTGAATTGGAATTCATATGTCACATAAAGGCACACCCGGTGCGGCCGTATGTGCCTCACCGTCTATATCGGAACGGGGGTATGTCCACTTGAGCAGGTCATACGACGTAGCAGGGGGCGTCGATGCGGACGTAGGGCAGGCCGATGGCGGTAATGACCCGTTCTCCGCGCCCCTCGGCCGGTCCGAGGGAGACAAAAAGAACCTGATCTTCCGCATGATTGATGATGGCGGAAAGCGCGGCTTCGAGTTCAGCTTTTTCGGCGGGGTTCAAGTCGCATTCGAAGACCGAGTACTGGAGGTGGTTGCCGTAATCCTTGCAGGTTTTGAAGACCTGTCGAAGGCGTTTATCGTCGCAGATGTCGTAACAGACCAGATACGTTGTCCGCATGGCTCGTGGTGACGCTGGACCGGAGCCCTCTGGGGCCGTTGGCAGGTTGTTGAAAAGTTCGCTTTCGGACGAACAATCATGCGACAACCCGGTAATTGTTGAGGTCGGCTTTTCACAACCTGGCTTTTCCGACAGTCAAGCGGACAGGCCAGCATGCTGAATGCCAATCGCCAGTGGCCGGCCTGCGTCTTTTCATGGTTTAGAGGCTAACACTGTTCGAGCTTGCATGGCTGGGGTGGAGGTCGCACCCGGGGTGGTTATCGTTACAGGGCTTGTTCAGGAGCGGGGACGAAAAGTCCTAGGCCAAAGTGGGCTGCGTAGCCGAGGGCCAAGGGGCCTCTAACGGGCTCGGGGAAGACGATCTGGAAGGCAACGGGTACTGTGCGGGTGGCGCGGCGACCCTGACCATGGTATCGACGGGTCTGGAACTGGATGGGGCGGAGGATGCGGGAGGAAACCGTGATGGTGCGGAGGGGAGTGATTTGAGAGGGGCGTGGCAGGCCGGCCTCCAAAAGGAGACGGCGCAGGTCGTGTTCCGGTGATCCTATCCAGAGCCCGTCGACGTCGAGCTTGGGCTGACCGTTTCGGTGGGTCTTGGGATGACGGGTCGCAACGAAGGGCGTCAGGGAACGCCAAACATTTGCGGGGCCAAACAGGCGACAATCGGCAAAGGTCTGCTCATCTCCAAAGCCAAGGAAAACGAGTTGCAGATCATGGCCGCCGTGTCCCCACAGTCGTGTGACGGACTCGATGGCGCGGCGGGATTCGGGGTCGAAGCCATCTCGAGCGTAGAGGGTTACGTGGGTGATGGCGTCGCGTGGGCCGTTGGGCTCGCTGAAAATGTAGAGATGCTTGTGGCCTCGGAGCGGGTTCCCCTCCGGATCTCGCCCGGAGATCAGGGATGGTGGGTCCTGGTTTTTAAAGCGTGAGAGGAGAGCTTGGTGAAGTCGTTCGGCCACCGAGACGGCGTCCAGGATCCGCGGCGGTACGGCGCTGGAGAGGGCAAAGCGCGCGACGGTGTGGCGCTTGGTGAGGGAGCGGCTTGCTCGGACGGGAGTCCGGGCCACACCCTGGGCCGGGCGGATGTAATTGAGGAAACGGCTGCCGGGGGGTAGCAGCCAGCCGGCGGACTGCAGGTCCGTCGTGTCGGCGTGGAGGGCCTCAAACAGGCTGTCCGGCAGCTTCGGAGCTTCATGCCTCTGCCTGCGGGTCCTTTTTCGGGCCCGAGTGGTTTTTCCCGACGCTTGTGCATCATGTTGGGCCCGCCACTGAGCGAATTCGGCGGGGCTTAATGGCGTCAGCAGGCGCACCAATTCCGTTCCCACGGGTACGGGCTCGGTATCCGACAAAGGGCGCGCATTGGGAAGGAAGTCGTCCCCGGTCGGGATCAGCGTGGCTTCGACGAGGCTCTCGGCGCGGCCGAAGTAGGCAAGTCGGCGACAGAGGATGTGGAGGACCTCCTGTTCCTCTGGCGTTAGAGAGAGGTCCCAGCCGACGCGTAAAGGGCCGGCGAGGTGAAGGAAAGTGTCGAAGATTTTGACGGGCTTGAGTTTTCTGCCCTCGATGACCTGCATGTAATGGCGCGTATGCGCACCTGTGGCGGGCGGCAGATGGAAGGAGGGTGGTTGAGAGGCCAGTTTCTCCACGAGACTGCGGATTGGGGCCTCGGGGATCTCGTCTTTTGCCTTGAGATGCCAGGTGGCGACCAGGGCACGGAGAAGCCGCCATGGCGAAGGAGGCCACTCGACCACCCCCTCGTTAACGTGACTACCCCATGGCGTGGCATGGTAGCGGCCCGCGGGAAAACGGAGTTCAATGACGAACATGGCTATTCTTCACCGGTTTGCGTCTGGGACTTTTTGGGCTGGGAGGCCTCTTCGTAGACCACCCTGGTGATGGGCGGTTGGGCAAAGCGTGTGGAGACGGCCCGGATCAGTTCAGGGAGCTCCTGCTCAATTGTCTCCAGTGGAGGCAGCGCGAAGTTTTCCGGGCGTTTGACCTCGAGGTTGCCATCGACTTCGAGATCGCAGGCGGTTCGCAACCGCAGCCCGTCTCTCAGGAAACGAAGGATTTTGAAGAGGGCGAGAGTAATCAGTAAGCGCTCGACATCCTGGCCGAGGCCGAAGCCGCGGATCAAAGCGAGGTCGAGCGAGAAGTAAGCCCTTATGTCGCCACAGAATTCCTGGCGATGGTAGGGGACGTTACCAAACCCCTTGTTGGCGTCCCCGCCAGGGTTGAGAGCGTCGTTTTTGACGCCCCCGCTGGGGGCCACGGTGACGTTGCGGGCCTCGATGAATGCGGTAAGTGCTCGGGGCAGGCGCATACGCCCACCAGCGATGTCGCTTTTGGCCAAGAAAACGCCGTGCAGGAGGCTGTTGATGTCGTATTTGAGGAGTACTTGAGCCAACAGTCTGAGGTTGACCGGCGCGAAGTCATCGACAGCCAACTCCTTTTTCAGGGTTTCCGCAAAGTTCTTGTGTTTACCCTCCAGGATATAGGGACTATTGAGGCGGTGGGCCTCGAGCACGGTGCAAGTGAGGAATCGGCCATTTTTGTCGGTGACGACCACGCACGGCAGACCGCGGAGAGGTTCGACCCAGTCGTTGGCGACGGTGTCCCAGCAGACGGCTTCCAATCGGTTGGCCATGCTCTGTGCGGATTCCACCAGAAGCATGTCCGTACCGTCCGGTAGCTTGTATTGTGCCGGCCCGAGGTCCGGAAAGCCGGTGGGCTGGAAGCGGGTTCCGGCGATGGGTTTGAGTCTGGCCTCCAGGAGGAGGCGCGGGCTGTTCTTTAATGCATCGAGGTTCATGGGTTTCGTTCGTTTTCGTTGGGTTTCAGACCCTTTGGGTTTGAGGTTTCAGGATCAAGTCCGCCAGCCGTTCGAGATCACGTCGGCTGAGCGGAAAGAGGATTGCGGCCGCTGCTCGGCGGGCGGCTTCTCCGTGGATGTCGACCGACCCGAGCGCCGGGGCCAGATCGGATGCCCGGAGCCGTTGCGCGGCCAGACGCGAAGCTGCCAGGCCATTGCCGGCGGCGGCCCACCGGTGAACAGCGGGCACCAGGGGTATGGGCGCAAGGGAACCCTGCTCGGATGGCCGAGCAAAAAGCAGGCGCAGGAGGCTGAAGAGGGCCGAAGGGGTAGCAAGGTCGCCGGGATCCCTCCATGTTGCCGGTAATGAATCCTCCTGCCGGCCAGGGGATGACCAGTCCACAAGGCAGAGTCCCCATAGCAGGTCAGCCAGGCGGGCATCGTCGGTTTGGTGGTCGAGGAAGGCCACCACGTCGCCGAGCGGGGCGGGATATGCGGCGTGATCGGGCAGTTCGGAGAAGCCGGACTGCGTGGCGCACAATAGACGGCGGGTGAAGATCGCATTCAACAGGTCCACGAAATCACCCTCGTGCCACACGACATGATTGGAGGGATTGTCGTCCCACTGGAATGTTCCGCGTCGGGTATCGAACGTGACCGGCTCGAGATGGCAGCGCAAGGGTAGTCTCAGAGGTTGTCCTTCGCGGTTTTTGTAGGAGCCTGTGATGGAGACCAGGGCGGTGGCGAGGCGGAACTCAACCGAGCCGTCATCTGCTTCCCTGAGCCACTGTCGGGAGAGCCCGTGTAGCGGCCAGATTCTCGTTCTGGGTGGCCTGCTGTCGAGACCTGCGGCCCAGGAGTGGCTGCGGGCCAGCGCCTTTTCAGCCCGGCCGAGTGCAATCAAAACGCCCTGGAGGCGCGTTGCACTGTTTTCCTGGCAAAGGCTCAGAATGGCTTCCTCTACGTCGCGCAGGGCCCGGGTTACTGAAGCCGGCACCCGGTCGGCAGTCGGACCAGCGATGTTGCGGAGTGTGTCCAGCCAGGCATCCACCTCACAGATGAGGTCGGCTCGGGCATTGCGGCGGACGACGAAGCGCCCCAGGGGCGTGGCAAAGTAATTCAGGCCATTACGGACCTGGAACCCGTAGCGTTGGAATGCACTCAGCCCCCGGTCGACACCCAGACCCACAATCGCCCGGGCAAAATCGACCCCGTGCCGGGCGGGGCGATTGCCGATCTGTGCGCGACCCTCGGCGAGGATGGCTGCGAGTTCTGGCAGCCTGGTGGGACGCTCCCACAAGGGCATCCACATTTCGCCGCGGGCTGTGGCCTCGTCAGCCCCGGCGGAGCTGGCGTAGCCGGCGGCGGCTGCACGCACGCAAAACGGATAGGCTATCGTTCCTGGTTCGGTGGTCTCTAGCCGGCGGACGACGGCCGAGGCGAAGAGCAGGGAGCCTTCGAGCGTGAGGATGTAATCCCATGGATTGATCAAACTGGCTCCCTGGAATCCGGAGGCAGCATTGGCACCGCCGGCCTGACCGGGCAGGAACTGGCCCACGGATGCATTGGCCAAAGGAAGGGCTTCCTGAGCACCGAAAAGAGCGCCTGTTAAAAGCGCACTGGCAGTCCCGCGAGGGTGTCCCGTGGCGGGGTCGATGACCTCGACCAGGCGCTGCATGAAATTGTTGGTGAACTCCAGCCGGCCGTCGTTGCCGCCGGTGCCGAGTAACGGGGGATACTTGGGCCCATGTTCGGTCAATACATAAGCGGCGTCCAACCAAGCCAGAGCCTGTTCCGGAAATAGACTTCGACACAGCAGAAGCAGTTGTTGTTTGGCCTCCGCATTGGGTTTTGCTGTCAGGCCCAGTCGGTTGAGCGCCGATCGGGCTTCGGCAATCGTGCGGCGATACACCTCAAATCTGGGAGAAGTTGAGCCGGCGATGGATTCGAGCGCTGTGCGGTTGTCCTTTGGGTAGAATCCGCTGCCACCGTTCCAGGGAGCGAGGATGGGCGTGGGACTGTATTCGTGGAGGAAAAACTTGAGGAGGCTGTCGGCGTCCAAGGAGCTGTTGAGCACGAAGACATCGCGTTGCCAGTAGCCTGTGGCGTCATGGTCCTTCTGCTCGGCCACCAGACGCAGGATGCCCAGCGCTTTCAAGTAATGCGCCAGAGGAGTGGGAGCACAACCGGTGAGTCGAATCTCGGGCATGGTCTAAATTTGCGGGTTGGATGTGTTCGACGTTTGGGTGTTGGCGTTTTGGCGGCTCTCGGCAGCGGAGGCGCGTGCGTCGGCGGCGCGCAGCAGCGTCTCCAGCCAGGCGAGTCGAAAGGGGCCCAGGCGGTCCCGCAGGGCCAGCATGCGTTCCAGCCAAGAGGGGTGTCCGGAGGAGTTTCTCCCCATTTCCATGAGGTCCAGCGTGAGCCGCAGGGGTTCGGCGGGTGGGGTGACCTCAATGGCGGCGAACGCCTCCGGTGGCAGGAGGTCACCCTCAACGATGCCCCGCGCAATGCGGGCGTCAGGCCGGTCGGGAGGTGGTTCTTCCCCGGGCATCGAGCGCAGGGAGAGGCGAACCTTACCGTGGTGCGACGCGATGAGGTAGGCGACCAAATCGCGCTCGGGGTGCGACTCTGGTTGGGTTAGGAGCCACGCAAGGGCGGAAGCGAGTTCGTGGCGGAAATAGCGGCGGGAGGCCGGGCGGGCAGGGGCCTTTGCTTTTGCCCAGAGCTGCTGTGCGCGGGATGAATCGTCGCCGCGGAGCATGTGTTGGAAAACTTCGTGGGCTTTGCCCAGATCATGCCAGCGAGCGGCTGTAACCAGGATGTTTGCAGGCGGTTCCCGGAGGTCCAGCTGGGTGAGCTCTGGAGCCAGGCTACTGACAAGATTGTGTGTTTCTGTGCAAACGTGTCGGGTGTGTTCCGTAAGGGTGACCCAGACGCCGCGTAGACTTGAGGGATCGCCGCTATAGCCCTGACCGAGGTCGGCACATTGGGTGGAGAGGTTGTCGGATGGCGTGATAAGCGGGATGTGAGGTGCATGGTCGGCGGTGCCGAACCATCCGAGTTCTGAGGAATAACCGCCGGCGTCAACATTGACGAGGTAAGTGGCGCCGGGCCTGGGATGTTGCGGAACACGAGCTTCTTCCCACTGCTCGGCCAACGGGTTCCAGATCCAGACGGGCCAGAGCTGGTGCGTACCGGAGCGTTTCGTCAGGGAACGGAGAAACGCTTGAAAGCTCGCGAGGGAGACCTGGCACAGTTCGCCAGGGGCCGGCTCGGGCTGGTTTTGCGAGGGTTCTTGCCCGTTAAGGGCACGCCAGAAGACCTGGACATCCGTGCCCTCGTGGTCGCGTATGAATCTGGAGATATCGAGGTCGTGGCCGGCGAGATCCGGCGTGGTGTCGAAAAGTTCGAGGATATCCTTGCGACGCAGGACAGGTCGGATGTCCGATGTAACGGGGGGGTCAATGCGCTGCAGGTGAATGGGGCTGGCATCTTGGAGGTTCTTGAGGCGCTCGCGGGCATCGTGCAGCTCAGCGCAGGTGTAGGGTTGGCAGAGGTCGGAGTTCTCCGACCTTGGGGCGATGTCGATCCAAATGATGCTGGCTTCGCCGGAGCCGAATTCGCCGTAGCGATTGCAACGGCCGAAGCGCTGGACCATGGAAGACCACGGTGCCAGCTCGGTAATGAGGGTTTGGGCGGAAATATCGATCCCGGCTTCGACAGCCTGCGTGGCGATAACGATGCGGCTGCCCGGCTGCTTGAGGACCTCTTCGTGCTTTCGGCGATCCGGTGGTCGAAAGCGGGAATGCACGAGCGCAAGGTCGGCGTGTGGGGCCATGGCCTTGAGGCGGGAATAGACCTCCTGGGCCCTGTTGACCCGATTCAGGATCACCAACGTCAGAGAGCCCTGGACGTGGCGTTCCAGGACGAGGTCGGCGACGAGGTTTGCGTAGTTGGGCAGGGTGCTGTCGGACAGGTCGATCTCCGCGCGGACGAGCTTTTTGGGTGCGTGAACGCGGGCCCTGACGCTCTCGAGTGCCAGATCCCTGTCATCCAGTATAAGGTTGGGCCAGCCGCCGTTTGGCGGGGTGTGATCCACGGTGTTCAGCCGGTCTGCGTCCAGGGTCGCGCTCAGCCACCAAGTGGCCGCGGGGCCCACGGTCCCGGGCCGGCCGTTCCCAAGAAATTGGCGGAACGCATCCAGCTGGGCCGTGGTCTCCAGGCCTACGCCCATCAACTGGGTTTCATCCACGACCCACAGGCAGTCGTTGTTTAGCAGGGCGAAGTGGATGGGCCATCGGTAGCGGCTCATGCCATAACCGCGGTTCAGGGCCCGGCTGAGGAGCATGTCCTGGGTGCCGATTACGATGCAGGGTTTTTCGGGGTACAAATCCCAGTCTCGGAGGTGCGACTCCAATTGCTGACCGCCCATGAGTATCAGCGGGGAATGGGCTGGATGATCCGGGCTGCGGTCGCCGGCCATCCAGTGCAACTCGGCAAGCGCCGAATCTGACAATGCCAATGCGTCGCGCTTTTCCCAAAGATTTGCGAGCCAGCGTTGGATGTTTTCAGCCGTTTGCTCGACGAGTGTTCGCATCGGGAGGCAGTAAACAAGGCGTCGGGGCCAGGGCTTGTGGGCAACATGATTGGGCTGCGGCTTTGAACTCCCATTGGGTGATGGTGGGTGTGGCAGGGTGTAGAGGCGGTTCCATAACCAGGCAAGCACGACGGCAGCGGTTTTTCCCAAGCCGGTGGGGATGTGGATCAGTTGTGATTGGCAGACGGTTCCGGTTTGGAGTGATGAGGGATTGGCGGGGTCGGCATCAGGGCCGCACGCGAGACGGCACTGGTAGGGGTAGGGAGTGTGAGAACCTGTGGCGAGGCGGAAGAATGTGTCGAATCTGACCGGTGTCATTTCAGTTCAGAGAAGAGAGTACCGCGAGTGAGACGCCGCAAGCAAGAGAAAGTTCATGGCCCCTGGTGGTTGATGAGGGTGGGCGGCATGTCTGTGCGGTTCGGTGCGGCGGGCGGGCTTGGTGCGCTGATGGGCTTGGTGTCCTGTTGTGGGACAGGGTGTCCATAAATGTGACCCGCGGGGTCAGGCGGTGCGGACTGCTGCGCTCTTGGGGATTTGGTGGGGCGTGGGAAATGGGGAAGGTGACGTTCGCGGGGTGAAGGAATGCGTGCGTGGGATGGGCACGGCCCGAGGTGGCGGCATGCCATGTGTAATGGAGGCTGCATCAGTTGGGAGAGATGGGTTTGTGCGCCACCCGACCTGCTCTGCCTTGCCGGTCGGGACGTGCTGAAGCCCATGTCGTGCGCAGGTGAGCCCATGAGAGCCTCGGGAGGAGACCCGGGCTGTGCGGTACCGCGAGCACCCGGGCGCCGTGGCAGTTGCCCTGGAGGGTTGTTTGCCGGCGGAGATTGGGTGGAGGATTCCGTGGCCTGCACGAAGGATCAGGAGGCAAACGGGTAAACGACCGGATATGCTTCTGTGGAACCGTGGGCTTGGGGCGAGAACCGAGATGGCGGGTGCCGGTCGAGCGGGTGAAGGCGTGGCGGTGGGAAGGTCACGGGCTCCGGGTTTGCCGATTGAAATTGCCGCGAAGATGAAGGGTTGTGAGGAGGTGCGGCGGTGGGATAGGATGCTTTTGATGAGAGCGCATCGGAGTGACGGGGTGACGTGGCTGGGTGTGGGGCTGATGGTGTGGGTGGTTGGGGGAGTGGCGGATTGGGGTGGGGCTGCGGAGGCACGCTGGAGCTGGCAGGATAGTTATGCCGAGGTGGATCCCCGCGGGGATTTGCGGTGGCGCCCGCGACCGTTCGTGTTCGAGCGGGGTTCGTCCGTCCGGTACATTGATTTCGAGGGGGGCGATGACGGGAACGAAGGGGACAGTCCGGAGCGTCCCTGGAAGCATCATCCGTGGGATCCGAACGCGGCGGGTCGGGCGGCGGCGGAGCGGGGCGTGCATACGTACGTGTTCAAGCGGGGCTCGGTGTATCGGGGGCGGTTGTTGGTGCGGGATGCGGGCCGGCCGGATGAACCGATTCGGCTGACCGCGGATCCGGAATGGGGCAGCGGGGAGGCGGTGATATGCGGTTCGGAGCGGGTGAGCCGGTGGGTGCGTGGCGCCACACATCCGGACATTCCCGAGCCGGAAAAGGTATGGTGGACAGACCTGGATTTCCTGCCACGGTCGGTCTGGCTGGTCGACGCGACCGGGGGTGTGCGGCGGATCCCGCTGGCGCGGACGCCGAATTGGAAGGTGTCGAACCCGGACGATGTGAAAAGCGAATGGTGGGAGTGGGACAATCCCGGCCGTCCGTTTGGCAATGTGGTGACGAATGGGCGCGGACAGATTTTGCATCTGGGGATTGACACGCGACACATCCGGGACAGGCCCGAGGACTACTTTCGGGGTGCCCTGGTGTGGACCGAGTTTGGCTGGGTGATGAGTGCTCCCTATCCCACGCCGGTGGAGGTGGTGGATCTGCAGCGGCACGGTTTGGGGTTTGCGGGTTGGACCGGGGGCGGGACGAACGGGGTGATCATGCGCGGCATGCGGTACTATCTGGAGGACAAGCCGCATTATCTGGACGATCCCGAAGGTGAGTTTTGGTTTGAACGGCGCGGGCGTGGCGGGCGGTTGTATCTTCGGCTGCCGAACGACGGAGATCCGAGGGTGGAACGGGTGGAGGTGGGTCGGTGGAGCAACCTGGTGGAAGGGCGGCGGGTGGAACATGTGCATGTAACCGGCCTGACCTTCCGATTTACGACGCCGGACTGGGACTTGACGGCGCCCCCCTGGGATTTTCGGACGCAACCCTGGTCGTTGCGGCCGGAGCAGCATCCCGGCTGCATCTTTGTGTGGGGTGAAGGTCGGGACATTCGGATTGCCCATTGCCGGTTTGAGCATGTGGTGATGCCGGTTCGGATTCGTGCGGTGGAGCCGGGGCAGAGGGTCGACGGGGTACGGATCGAGGACAACGAGGTTTGCTACACGGATCACGGGATTTTTTCCGTGTGTGACGGTGGCGCCTGGGGTTATGCGGACCTGCGAGGGCGGCTGGGGGATGTACGGATTTACCGCAACCGCTCCTTCGAGACGGCACGCCGGCCCTCCCGATACAGCAACGGGATTGGCATTGAAGTGGCGGGGGCGCGCACGGTGGAGATAGCCGGGAACATCCTTGAGCGGTCCTACGCGCAGGGGATTGACGTGCTGGGCGGCAAGCGGAGCGGTGTGTGGGGGGATGTGCCATTCACACGCATCCTGATTCATCAGAACAAGGTGTGGGAGTCCCTGTTGAACTGTAATGACTTTGGCGGGATTGAGACGTGGCAGGGGGGACCGGCCTATGTGTTCAACAACCTTTCTTACAATCCGCTGGGGTACCGGCATTGGAACCGTTCCACGGGCACCGACGCCGGGTTTGGTCATGCGTACTATCTGGACGGTGCGTTCAAGAACTATCACTTCAACAACATTGCGTGGGGTCGGGGCAGGGATCCGAAGGGGGCCGTGGTGAACTGCGCGGCGTTTCAGGAGATCATCAGCTATCAAAACACGTTTTTCCACAACACGGTGTACAATTTCCACATGGGCTCACGGCGGCAGGAGCCCCGGGCCGGGCGGAACAAGTATGTGGCGAATCTGTGGCAGGGGATTGGCGGGTATGTGTTCCGGCATGCGGACCCGGCGCGGACCCGTGCGGAGGGCGAGGCGGCGCAGGCACGGCCGACGGGGGAGCGATATGCGCTGGAGCTGAATGCGTTCAGTCGGAATGTGTTTTATGACTTTGCCCAGATGGGGGTGTTGGAACCGTCGGGCCGGTGGCTGTCGCGGTTTGAGGATTTTCAGCGGGCGTTGCGGGAGCATCGGAGTCTGACTTACGATCTGGGGGTGGTGAGTCCGGTTCCGTTGCTGAGGGATCCGGAGCGCGGCGACTTCCGGCCGGTGGCAGGGTCCCCCGCGGTGGACGGTGGGGCTCGTGTGTTTGTTCCCTGGGCGTTGGCGGCGGTGGTCGGTGAATGGCACTTTTATCCGGCCGGGGATGATCAGGCGCTGATCCCGGATGAGCATTGGTATCTGACGGACTATCATGTGTCGCGGGACACGTACGGGGATCGGCCCACGTATCCGTTGCGGGTGGTGAATGGGCGGCCGGAGGATTTTGAGGTGGGGCTGCTGGAGGACTGGGTGCGGGGCGCGCTGCGGTTTCGTGCTGATCGGCGGCAGTACGCGGTGGTGACCCATGCGGAGATGATGCGGCCGTTTCGGTTTACGGATTTGAAGCGGAGCCGGCACGAGAACGCGCAGCCGGAGCCGCATGTGGTGGAGGGGGAGGCTTTGAGGAATCTGCAGGTGTATCGCTCGGGTTTTTTGGTGGAGCTGGTGGTGCGGGTGGAGGCGGGTCATGGGGGATCGGTCCTGGTGGAGAAACGGCGGGGCACGGGGTACAGCCTGGGGGTGACGGAGGAGGGCCGGTTGAGATTTGAAGTGGGACCGGAGGGTGCGGGCTTTCGGGTGGAGAGTGAGACGCGGGTGAACGACGGGCGTTGGCATCATGTACTGGCGGAGGCGGACAGGGAACGCCGGCGGCTGACGTTGTATCTGGATGGCAGGGTGGCTGGTGAGGCGGCGGGGCCGGACGATTCGATGTCGCTGGCCAACGAGGGGGATTTTTATGTGGGGGGAACGCCGGGCGGGAGGTGGCTGGAGGGTGTGATGGATTTCCTGCGGGTGGCGCTGGGCACGTTGCGGGATGCGGACACGTGTGTGGAGGAGCTGTATGCCTGGGAGTTTGACGGCCCGTTTCTGCGGGATTTTGCCGGGCGAAGTCCGAAGGGTTTGCGGCGTGACGCCGGGGCACTGGAGCTGGTGGACCCGCCGGGCGACCCTGTGAGTGCAGTCCGGTGACAGTGAGGTGCCGGGTTGTGAGAGGTTAAAAAGGCTTTTCCGGGTGGCGGATTTGGGGCAGCTTCCCGCCGGCGTGTGTGCGTGCGGTGCAATGGGATCGGGTCATTCGATGAGTGCGTACGAGGAAACCCTGGCGAGGCTTCGGGCGCGACCGGCACGGTGGCTGGTGACCGGCGCTGCCGGTTTCATTGGTTCGCATTTGTTGGAGCAGTTGCTGCTGTTGGATCAATGGGTGGTGGCGCTGGACAATTTCAGCACGGGAAAGTGGGAGAACCTGGAGGCGGTGCGCGCGCAGGTGACGCCGGAGCAGTGGGCGAGGTGTCGGGTGGTGGAGGGGGACGTGTCGGATCCGGGGGTGTGTGCGGCGGTGTGCGAGGGGGTGGAATATGTACTGCACCATGCGGCACTGGGGAGTGTGCCGCGCTCGATTGCCGAGCCCCGGGCGAGTCATCGGGCGAATGTGACGGGGACACTGGAGCTGATGGAGGCGGCGCGGCGGGCGGGGGTGCGGCGGTTTGTGTATGCGTCGAGCAGCTCGGTTTATGGGGATGACCCCCATCTGCCGAAGCAGGAGGATCGGATCGGCCGGCCGTTGTCGCCCTACGCGGCAACGAAGCGGGTGGACGAGATTTATGCGGACACCTGGGGGCGGGTTTACGGGCTGGAATGCATCGGGTTGAGGTATTTCAACGTATTCGGACCGCGGCAGGATCCGGAGGGCCCGTATGCGGCGGTGATCCCGCGCTGGATGGAGGCGCTGTGGCGCGGGGGGTCGGTGACGGTGTACGGGGATGGGGAGACGACACGGGACTTTTGTTATGTGGGGAATGTGGTGCAGGCGAATCTGCTGGCGGCGACGGTGGAGCGGGCGGGTGCGGTGCATCAGGTTTACAACATCGCGGTGGGGGAGCGGACGTCATTGAATGCGTTGTATCGGATTCTGGTGGCGGGGTTGAAACGTTGGCGGCCGGAGGTGGAGCCGGGCCGGCCGGTGTACGAGGATTTCCGGCCGGGGGATGTGCGGCATTCGTTGGCGGACATCCGCAAGGCTCACGAATGGTTGGGTTACGAGCCACGGTACCGGCTGGAGGAGGGGTTGGAACTGACGTGGGCGTGGTTTGCCGCGCGCCCGGCCGGTCAGGGGTGTGGTGGGAACGGCGGGGCCGTAGCTCGCCCACGGGCAACGGCCTGAGCGGGCGGTGCTTTGATAGATGATGCGACCGACCGGATCTTCCCGGTTCAGGTGGCCAGCAGGAGTTCGGCGATCTGGACGGCGTTGAGTGCGGCGCCCTTCAGGAGCTGGTCGCCGCAGACCCAGAAGCAGAGGCCATTGTCGAGGGCGCAATCCTTGCGGATGCGCCCGACGGCGCAGTTGTCCTTGCCGGCCTGGTAGAGGGGCATGGGGTACTCGCAGCGGGCCGGGTCATCAATGACGTCGAGGCCGGGGGCCTGGCGCAGGACGTCGAGGGCGGCCTCCACGGAGACCGGTTTTTCGAACTCGGCGCTGACGGCCACGGAATGGGCCCGGTAGACGGGCACGCGCACGCACGTGACACTGGCCCGGAAGCCGGGGTGGTGCATGATTTTGCGGCCCTCGTTTTCGAGTTTCATTTCTTCGCGGGTGTACCCGTTGGGGAGGAAGCTGTCCACGTGGGGGAGGACGTTGAAGGCGATCTGGTGGGGGTAGACCTCGCGGGTGACGGGCTCGCCGTGGACGATCTGGCGCACCTGTCGTTCCAGTTCGGCGATGGCCCGGGCGCCGGTGCCGGAGACGGCCTGGTAACTGGAGGCGAAGATGCGGCGGCAACCGAAGGCCCTGTGAAGCGGGTAGAGCGCCATGAGGGTGATGGCGGTGGTGCAGTTGGGGTTGGCGATGATGCCGCGATGCCAACGGACGTCGTCGCCGTTGATTTCGGGGACGACGAGCGGGACGGTGTCATCCATGCGGAAGGCGCTGGAATTGTCGACCACCACGCAGCCGGCCTTGACGGCTTCGGGTGCGAACTGTTTGGAGACGGAGCTGCCGGCGCTGAAGAGGGCGAGGTCGACGCCCCGGAAGGAATCGGCTTTGAGTTCCTGGACGGGGATTTCCTCGTTGCGGAACCGGATGGTTTTGCCGGCGGAGCGGGCTGACGCCAGGAGGGTCAGCCGGCTGAGCGGGAATTGTCTCCGTTCCAGCGTCCGGATCATTTCGATGCCGACGGCGCCGGTGGCACCGACGACAGCCACGTGTGGTTGACGGTTCATAGTCGCTTGAATGGGCATGTTACGCCATGGTGCCGGTGTGTCAATGAGCCCGGTTGGGCGTGTGGTGGGCGCCGGGGACGGAGGGGTGCGTCCCGGTGTTTGGCGCCCGGCCGTTTTTCTGGGCAGGCCGCGGCCTCTTTGGCGGGTCTGCACCCATCCTTTCGGAACCGTCCCAATGGTGATCTCTAAGTTCGGGTGTGCAAGCCATTGACGCCACTGGTTTGGAGGGCGGGCGGGGTCGGGGCGCAAAATTCCCGGCGGGTCCGAGGCTGCGAACAGGCGGGAGGTGTCCGGCTGGGGTGGAGGTGGAGAAATGCAGGTTGACCCCGGGGTGGGATCCGTTATGATTTTTGCTTAAATTTGCGGGTTCGCAAAAAGGAAAGGAACAACGGATTCTATGGCAGTCAAAGTTGCAATCAACGGGTTCGGCCGGATCGGCCGTTTGGTGTATCGGGCCCTGGTGGAACAGGGGATGGTGGGACGGGACATCGAGGTGGTGGCCGTGGGTGATATTGTACCCGCGGACAACCTCGGTTATCTGCTCAAGTACGATTCGACGCAGGGTCGGTTTCAGGGGACGATCGCCTCGGAGAAATCGACGCCGGATCGTCCGGACGACGACATCCTGATCGTGAACGGCCACCGGATGAAGGTGGTGAGCGCCAAGGAACCGTCGCAACTGCCCTGGAAGGACCTTGGGGTGGAGGTGGTGATTGAGGCGACCGGGTTGTTTACGGACGTGGAGAAGGCCAAGGGGCACCTGGCGGCCGGGGCGAAGAAGGTGATCATTACGGCGCCGGCCAAGGGTGACTGTCTGACGGTGGTGATGGGGGTGAACCATGACCAGTACGATCCGGCCCGGCACCACATTGTGTCGAATGCGTCGTGCACGACCAACTGTCTGGCCCCGCTGGTGTACGTGCTGTTGAAGGAGGGATTCGGCGTGGAGGAGGGCCTGATGACCACGGTGCATGCGTACACGGCGACGCAGAAGGTGGTGGACGGACCGAGTCGCAAGGACTGGAAGGGCGGTCGGACGGCGGCGATCAACCTGATTCCTTCCACCACGGGTGCGGCGAAGGCCGTGGGTCTGGTTCTGCCCGAGGTGAAGGGCAAACTGACGGGCATGGCGTTCCGTGTGCCGGTTCCGACCGTGTCGGTGGTGGACCTGACGGTGCGGACGGTGAAGGAGACCAGCTATGCCGAGATTTGCGCGGCCATGAAGAAGGCCAGCGAAACGTATCTGAAGGGGATTCTGGGTTACACCGACGAGGAGGTGGTGAGCACGGACTTCATTCACTGCCCGTTGTCGTCGATTTTTGACGAGGGCTCGGGCATTGAGCTGAACAAGCGGTTCTTCAAGCTGGTGAGCTGGTACGACAATGAGTGGGGTTACAGCTGCCGGGTGGCCGACCTGCTCAAGCTGATGATTGACAAGGGCCTTTGAGCGGGTGGGGAAGGCGACCCGGTCACGGGTTGGGCGCCGGCGGTTTTCCCGGAGGGGAACCGCCGGCGTTGTTTTTGCGGGCCGGGCGGAATTGGGAGGGACCGGGTGCGGGCGGCTTGAGCGGGGGTGCGGTGAAGGGGATGTCGGAAACGGATTGCGTCGGGGGTCGGTGCAGGGTATGAATGCGCGCGGCTGAAGGGTTCGGGAAGGTCCGAATCCGCGTCACGTTCCGCCCGGCGCATCGGTTCCTCTCGACTGGGAGCGGTTAACGAGACGTGTGGACATGAATCTGCCCCTTTTTTTTGCCGCTGCGGTGGCACGGCCCGTGCCGACCGAGTGGGAGCTTGTTTACGTTTGGAATCAGACCCGGCCTGAGGCCAAGGTCATCATTGTCTGTCTGCTGTTGTTTTCGATCATGGCCTGGTCGGTCATGATCTCGAAGGCGCTGCAGATGCGGCGGGCGCGGAAGCTGAACCAGTATTTCATGGAGGCGTTTCGGTCGCAGAAGCGGGTCCTGGACCTTTTTGACCGGCGGGTGCAGGCGGAGGGTTGTCCGTTGTTTGTGGTGTATCAGGCCGGGTGTGCCGAGCTGGATGCGCGGTTGCGCGGGTCGGACGGGGAGGGTCGGCGGCGGCACCTTTCGCTCAAGGGGATGGAGCATGTGAAGCGGGTGCTGGAGAATGCGGTGGCGCAGGAGGCTTTGAAGCTGGAGTCGGGACTGATTTTGCTGGCGATTGCGGTGAGTGGCGCGCCGTTTCTGGGGTTGTTGGGGACGGTTTGGGGGGTGATGAGCACGTTTGCTGGGGTGGCGCAGCAAGGGGTGGCGACGCTGACGGCCATGGCGCCGGGGGTGTCGGCCGCGCTGAGCACGACGGTGGCGGGTTTGTTGGTGGCGATTCCCTCCATGTTCGGGTACAACTGGCTGGTGCATCATTTGCGGGTGCTGACGGTGGAGTTGGACAATTTTGCGCAGGAACTGGTGTCCCGCATGGAGACGGAGTATATGGCGGAGGATTGAGAGGGGGTTCGGAACATGCGCCGATTCAGCCAACGCACGCACCTGGTGACCCTGAGCGAGATCAACATCACGCCGCTGCTGGATCTGGCTTTTGTGTTGTTGATCATTTTTGTGATCACCACGCCGTTGCTGGAGCAGAGCCTGCCGTTGAAATTGCCGCAGGGGGGGCTGCCGGATACGCCGCTGGATCCGCGGCTGGTGCGGACCGTGGAGATCACGGCCCAGGGGGTTTATATTCTGGATCGGCGTCCGCTGCGGCTGGATCAGGTGGAGGCCCAACTGGCGCAGGATTTCCGCGTCAATCCGAATCTGGTGGTGTACATCCGGGCGGACGAGAATGGTCCGTACAAGCATGTGGCGGCGTTGTTGGACCGCTGTTTGCGGCACGGGATTACGCGGTTTTCGTTGCGGACGGAGGCGGTGCGGCGATGATGGACCGATGGCAACGCCGGGGTTTGATGGTGTCGCTGGCACTGCACGGGTTGTTGGTTGCGGTGCTGGTGGTGGGCCCGGCGTTTCGTGCTCCGGACCGGTCGTTGCCGGACCTGCCGTTGATTGAGTTTGTGCCGTTGCGGTTGGTGGATGAGCCGGATTTTCGAGGTGGGCAACCGCAGGTTCAGCCGCCGCCGGCCCGGACGGCCCCTCCTTCACCGCCGGCCCGACAGGAGCCGCCCCGGCTCGAGCCGCGGCCGGCGCCGCCCGATCGGGTGGCCGAGCGGCGTCCGGAGCCCGAGCCCCGGCGTGTGGCCGAGCCGCGTCCCGAGCCGGAGGTGCAGCGCGAGCCCCGGGCCGCGCCTGCGCGTCGGTTGCCGGAGGTGAGCACGCGTGTGGTGACCCGGCCGGTGCAGCCGCGGGAACGGGGTGGCGGGTCCGCGGATGATTCGGCCCGGGAGAATGCGGCCGAGGTGCGGGCGCGGCAGGAGGCGTTGCGTCAGGCGTTGAGTCGGCTGCAGGAGTTGGCCGGTTCGAGCACGGAGGTGAACGTACCGGGTCCGGGTGGTGAGGCATATGCGAATTATGCGCAGTATGTGAAGTCGGTGTACACGCGGGCGTGGTTGGTGCCGCCGGACCTGGATGTGGAGGATGCGACGGTGACGGCATCGGTGACGATTGCGCGGGACGGCACGGTGGTGTCGGCCCGGATTGTACGGGGCTCGGGACATCCGGCGGTGGATGCGTCGGTGCAGAGGACGCTGGACCGGGTGCGGTCGATTGGGCGGGAATTTCCGGCCGGTGCAACGGAGGACCGGCGGACCTTTACGATCATCTTCAACCTGAGAGCGAAGCGATTGACGGGATGAAACGAGGCATCTTTGGCAGGATGGGCTGGTGGGTCCTGGGGTTGGGATTGTGGGGCTTGTGGGTCTGGACGGCGCGGCCGCAGGAGATTCAGATCCGCAAGGAGGTGTTGTGGCAGCCGGGGACCGCGCGGCCGATTCCGATTGTGTTGAACGGGTTTGAGGGGGAGGCGGCGGCGGTGTTGCGGTTTGACCTGGAGGTGGCGGGTTTTCAGATCGTGGGGCCCGAGTCTGCGGAGTTTGAGTTGAAGGGGGGGCGCACGGGTGGGGGTTTGGAGGGGGCGTTGGTGGACCGGCAGTCGCGGGTGACGTTGTGGGCGCGGGTGTACAGCGGGGGTACGTTGCGTTATCAGGCGCATGCGATGGCGGATGACGTGGTGTTGGCGGTGACGGGCCGGCCCGGGATTGCGCAGACGAGGATTGCGTTCAAGGTGGAGTCGGACGGGACGAGTGAGATTTACGTGAGTGATTATGACGGGTACGGTGCGCGGGCGGTGACGCAGGATCGGTCGCTGGTGGCGGCGCCGTGCTGGGCGCCGGGCCGGTTGGTATTGTACTATACGAGCTACAAGAGCGGGAACCCGGACATTTTGCGGCACGATTTGACGACCGGACGGCGGGAGGTGGTGTCGGGGCATCCGGGGTTGAACACCAGTGTGGCGATTTCTCCCGACGGGCAACGGATGGCGATGATCCTCAGCAAGGACGGGGCGACGGAGTTGTACACGGCGCGGGCGGACGGGAGCGGGTTGAAGCGGTTGACGTTCAGTCGGGAGGACAAGTCTTCGCCGACGTGGTCGCCGGACGGGCGTTGGATTTGTTTTGCGACGCGCCAGAACGGGCGGCGGATTTTGGCGCGGATTCCCGCCGAGGGGGGGTCGGTGCAGCGGATTGCGACGGCCGGGGTGTCGAATCCGTCGGAGCCGGACTGGTCGCCGGACGGCAAATGGATTGCCTTTACGGCGCAGATGGGTGGTTTTGAGATTTGCGTGGTGCCGGCGGAGGGCGGGGCGGCCACGGTTTTGGTGGGCGGGGAGGATCCGAGCTGGGCGCCCAATTCGCGAACGCTGATTTTCACGCGTCGGCAGGGGGGGCGGAAGGTCCTGTCTTTGCTTGACGTGGCCACGAGGCAGGTCAAGGATGTCGCGCGGGTTGCGGGGAACAGTTCGCAACCGAGCTGGGCGCGGTAGGATTCGGGTTTTTGGGACGGAGTCGACGACCATGAAAAAGGCACGTTTTTGGGTGGTGATCGTGTTGGCGGTGGTGTTGGTGGGGACGGTGACGGGCTGCCGACGGAGTCCCCAGGGAATCACGCCGTTGCCGGCCCCGGCGCGGGTGGGGCCGAGCGAACCGCCACCGGGCGGGATTATTGGCGGGCCGGTGGGGCCGGGAGTGACGGGAACGGAGCCTCCCAGTCCGATTGGCACCCCGTTGCCGCCGCGGGGCAACTACGACGGATGGCCGCAGGACCGGGAGACGTTCAAGGCGCAAACGGTGTACTTCGACTTTGACAGCTCGGTGATCAAGAATTCGGAGCGACCGAAGATTGACGTGGTGGCGGCGCATTTGAAGGCCAATCCGAATCATGCGGTGATCGTCGAAGGTCACTGTGATGAACGGGGCACGGAGGAATACAATCGTGCGCTGGGCGAGCGCCGTGCGCTGGCGGTGCGGGAGGTTTTGCTGGCCGTCGGGATTGAGCCGGTACGGATTGTGACCATCAGTTACGGTGAGGACCGGCCGGTGGACCCGGGACACAATGAAGAGGCATGGCGGAAGAACCGCCGGGCCGAGTTTGTGCTTTTGACGCCGCCGCGGTGATGTCGGACCTGGTCCCGGTGTCGCAGGCATGGGCGGTGGAGGGTTGTGAGGAGGGCTTTACGCGGGTTGGTTCCTGGTCTAGACTAGGGTGGCTTGGGTTTCGGGGCTGTGGGCGGATCGGACGAGATACCGGGACGGTTCCACGGCTCCGGGAACACTCAGTGAGGTCAATCCGGAGCGGACAGCAGAGGGTCGGGTCGCACAGCAGAAAGGTATAGAGAGGTGTCATGAGCAACGGGATGATGTTGGCGTTCCTGGGATGGGGCGAGGTGGTTTGCATTCTGGCGATCTTGCTCCTGCTGTTTGGAGCGAAGAAGTTGCCCGAGTTGGCCCGGGGCCTGGGCAAGGGAATTCAGGAGTTCAAAAAGGCCACTCAGGAGGTGCAGAGCGAGCTGGAACGGGTGATCGAGGAGCCTCCTCCTCCTCCCCGGCCGGTGAGCCCTCCGGCGAATCAAACGGTCTCCACTTCCCAAGGTACCGGTTCGCCCTCGTCCACTCCTCCCACTGCGTAAGTTGAGCGCGTCTTGACCCCGGAACGGACCATCGTCGATGGCCGCGGATACGGAGGAGATTTGGCTGGACGAAGAGGAGAGCGAGGGAGGTCCGGTTAAACCCTTTCTGGAGCATCTCGAGGACCTGAGGTGGACCCTGATCAAGGTGTTCGCCTCGTATGCCGTCGGGATGCTGATTTGTTTGGTGGCGGGCAACCAGCTGGTGCGGTTTCTGGTGTACCCGCTGAAGGTGGCCACGCGTTTTCATGCACCGTCAGCTTCCGGGACGGTGGTGATTGAGTGGGGGACCAATGTGGTGGCGCGGTTGGACCGTTCGTCGGCCGGCTCCTGGTTGAAGGGTTTGGGCACGAATGTGCATGCGTTGCAGGTGGTGCCGGAGCTGGTGGAGGGGCGGTGGGTGTTGTCCTTGCGTCCCGAAGAACGGCCGCAGGCGCCCGAACCCGACACGCTGGTTCTGCTGAAGAATTACAGCCCGATCAGCGCCTTCATGGTGGCGATCAAGCTGGCGTTGTACGGGGGGCTGGTGATTTCGTTGCCGTTCATGTTGTACTTCATCGGGGAGTTTGTGTTGCCGGCGCTCAAGGTGCATGAGAAGCGGTTTGTGTTGCGGGCGTTGGGGTTGGGGGCGGTGCTGTTTTTGCTGGGGATGGCGTTTTGTTATTTTGTGATGCTGGAGGTGGCCCTGGGTGCCACGGTGCAGTTTTCCACTTGGTTGGGGTTTCGGGCGGATGAATGGCGTGCGGAGGATTACGTGACGTTTGTGGCGTTGTTCATGCTGGTGATGGGGGTGAGTTTTGAGCTGCCGATTGTGTTGCTGGCGCTGGTCAAGGTGGGGCTGCTGGATTATGAGAAGCTGAGGGATTTCCGCTCGTACTGGGTGGTGGTGGAGCTGGTATTGTGCGCGGTTCTGACCCCGTCGGGCGATCCGTTCACGATGTTGTTGATGGCGTTGCCGGTGCACTTGTTGTACGAGGTCAGCACGTTCATTGCGTGGCTGTGGTGGCGGAAGGAACGTCGGTTGGCGGCGGCGGGAGAGGTGTGAGGCGCGGGCAGGGGACTTGAGTTTCCGGGGGAGGTTGGAACGGTCCGGTTTTGGCGCCGGGTCGGAGCGAGGGGGCTCACCGGGGTCGTACGGGTTGGTTCTTGGGGAGGATTTGTGTTCGGGGATGGGGCGGGAGTGGTGTGCGGTCGGAGGAGCTCTCCGGTTTGCGTCTGTGTAGGGGGTAGGGGGTACAGGGCGGTGTGGTTGTTGGGTTGGATTTGGTCCGGGCCCCAGGGTGTTGCGGTCAAGGGTTGGTTGTTGACCGTGGTCAGGAAGTGCGGGTTTCAGGGAGGTGGGGATGTGGGGGGCGGGCTAACGTCGCGGGGTACGTTGAGCCATCCAGGCGTAGTCGGGGCTGTGTGGGGCTTGGAGACCCGGGAAATCGGCCATGCGGACGGGGACAGCGGTGCGTGGGTCGGTCCATTTTTTGATTTCGGCGTGGCCGTCGGCGAAGGCGAGTCCGGCTGCACCGCGGTGGTAACTGGCGGGGAGGTCGCGCCAGGCGGCTCCGGCCCCGGCCTGCCACGGGTTGAGGAAGAAGCAACCGTCGTTGATGCTGTCGGGGTGTTCATCCACGAACAGCCAGGTCCATGCGGGTGGCGGGTTTTGGACGTCGGAGAGTCTGAAGGCGAAGAAGAAGGGCGGGTTCCAGTTGGCGAAATTGGTTTTGTTGCCGGGGCCGAGTGCGGCGTTCATGGAGATGCTGCGGACGCGGGGACCGGGGTTTTGGCGGCTGCGGTAGTGGTCGGCCGGGCATTTGTAGAGTCGGGCGGATTGGAGGGTGTAGGGGGCCAGGAGTGAAAATCGTGCGTCGGTGAGATAGAGGGTGTTGGTGTTGTCGGGGTTGCTGGTCCAGTCCATCCAGCCGCTGACCCAGTTGTTGGGGTCGGCGGCGTGGAGTGCTGCGGATCCGTGCTGATTGGGGACGAGGAAGCCGTTGTGGTCGTCGGCGTACATTTGCCAGGCCAGGGCCAGTTGGCGGCTGTTGTTCATGCAACGGATACCCTGGGTTTGTTGCCGGGCGCGTACGAGGGCGGGGAGGAGCAGGCCGGTCAACACGGCGAGGATCCCCACCACCAGCATGAGCTCCAGCAGGGTGAAGCCCCTGGCGCCGGGGGGTGACCCGTCTGTGATGGTTTTGCCTGCCTGCATGATACGCGCGCGACCCTTGTGGGGGGTCGCCAAGGCAACATTAGTCCGTTGGGCGGGGTCGTCAATGCGGATTCTTCGGGTTTGCATGGGTTGGAGGGGGTGTGGAGGGGCAAATTCGCGCTGTGCGCGGGGGCATGGACCTGATTAAATCGGAGCGATGAAAGTGCGGGTACGATTTGCACCCAGTCCGACGGGTTATTTGCACATTGGTGGTGCGCGCACGGCGTTGTTCAACTGGTTGTTTGCGCGGCATTATGGGGGGACGTTTGTGTTGAGGATTGAGGACACGGACGCTGCGCGCAACTCGCAGGAGGCGGTGGAGGTGATCCTGGACAGTTTGCGTTGGTTGGGGCTGCACTGGGATGAGGGGCCGCTGACGGGGGAGGCGACGGGTCCGTACAAGGGGGATCGGGGCCCGTATTTTCAGAGTCAGCGTCGGGAGCTGTACCTGCGTCGGGTGGAGGCGTTGTTGTCGCGCGGGCTGGCCTACGAGCAGGAGGGGGCGGTGAAGTTTCGGATGCGGCGGGATCCGGTGGTGATTCAGGATTTGATCGTGGGGGAGGTGGTACGGCGGCTGACGGACCGGGAGGCGGAGGATCCGGATTTTGTGATTTTGCGTTCGGATGGCCAGCCGGTGTTTCACCTGACGAACGTGGTGGACGACCTGGAGATGGGCATTACGCATGTGATTCGGGGTGAGGATCATCTGAGCAACACGGCCAAGCATATTGCGTTGTTTGAGGCGTTTGGAGTGAAGCCGCCGTATTACGCCCACATTCCTCTGATTTTGAATCCGGACGGTTCGAAGATGAGCAAGCGGGACCGGGGCGCGGCGGTGCATTTTTATCGGGAGGAGGGCTACCTGCCGGAGGCGCTGGTGAACTATCTGGCGTTGCTGGGGTGGTCGCCGAAGGACAATCGGGAGAAGCTGAGTTTGGATGAGTTGGTGGAGCGGTTCGATTTGGGGCAGGTGTTGCGGCACAATGCGCGGTTCGATCCGGAGAAGTTGCTGTGGTTGCAGGGTGAGTACATGCGGGAGTTGCCGGTGGAGCGGTTTTACGAGCTGGGGGTGCAGGCGCTGCAGAAGGCGGGTTTGGACACGGGGCGGTATCCGGTGGGGTATGTGAAGGCGGCGCTGGACACGTGTTATGGGAAGATCAAGCGGTTTTGCGAGCTTCCGGAGTATGGCGGGTTTTATTTCCGGGAGGAATTCGATTATGACCCGGAGGGGGTGGCGCGGCATTTTGTGCCGGAGAATGCGGCCCGGGTGCGGCGGTTGCGGGAGGCGCTGGCGCAGGTGTCGTCCTTTGATGCGGCGACGTTGGAGGCGACGTTGAAATCGGTGGCGGCGGAGCTGGGGGTGAAACCGGCGGTGTTGGTTCATCCGGTTCGGCTTGCCTGCACGGGGCGGACGGCCGGCCCAAGTTTGTATCATTTGATGGAGGTGCTGGGGCGGGATCGTGTGCTGGCCCGGTTGGACCGCGCGTTGGCGCGGCCGGAGTGGGCGGGTTGAGTGGAGGGGCCGCCCGGTGCGGGGTTGCCGGCGGCGACCGGCTGGCGCGCTGGCGGGTGAGGTTTCCCGGGTCGGGCTCATGGGTCATGACCCGATGCGGGCGGGACAGGGTGGGGTTGGTTGCAGCGGCGTTATCGGCGAGTGGCGCCGCTGACGATCTCCGACATCTTGAAGATCGGCAGGAACATGCAGATGACCATGCCGCCGATGATGATGCCCAGGACGACGATGAGGATGGGCTCGATCAGGGAGGTGAGGCCGGAGAGGGCGGTTTCCACCTCGTCGTCCAGGAAGTTGGCGACGCGCTCGAGCATGTTGTCGATTTTACCGGTTTGTTCGCCGGCGGTGATCATGCGGATGATCATGACGGGGAAGACGGGGTGTTTCCCGAGGGCGGTGGAGATGCCCTCGCCGCGTTCGATGTCCACGGCGGCGGCCTTGATGGCGGTTTCCATGACCACATTGCCCACGGTTTGGGAGACGATCTGGAGGACTTCGAGGATGGGCACGCCGCTGCGGACGAGGGAGGCCATGGTGCGGGCGAACCGGGCCAGGCAGATTTTGTGGGCCAGGGTGCCGAAGACGGGCATGCGGATGCGGTAGGAATCCCAGAGTTTGCGGCCGACGGGTGTTCTGATGAAGTAGAGCCAGCTGTAGGCGGCGGCCACGCCCCCCACCAGCAGTAGGAGGATGTAGCGTTTGACGAACTGGCTGAGGTCGATCATGAACTGGGTGGGGCCGGGCAGTTTTGCGTCGAAGCTGCTGTAGATCTCGCCGAAGACGGGCACGACTTTGACCAGGAGGAAGATGGTGATGAGGATGGCCACGATGGTGACCACGGTGGGGTACATCATGGCGGATTTGACTTTTTTGCGAAGGCGCGCGGTGTTTTCGAGGTAGGTGGCGAGGCGGGCGAGGATTTCGGCCAGAAGGCCGCCCTTTTCACCGGCGGCGACCATGCTGACGTAGAGGCGGCTGAAGACCTTGGGGTGTTTTTGGAGGGCTTCGGAGAAGCTGTCGCCGCTTTCGACGCGGGCGCAGACGTCGCGGATGACGTCGCGCATGACCTTGTTGGTGGTTTGCTCGGCGAGAGCCTGGAGGGACTGGACCATGGCCAGGCCCGCGTCGATCATGGTGGCCAGCTGACGGGTGAAGAGCACCAGGTCCTGAAGGGAAACTTTGCCGCCCGAGGTGCGGCCTTTTTTGCCGACTCGTTCCTGGATGGAAAGGACCAGGAGGTTGCGATTGAGCAGGGCGGCGATGGCGGCCTGTTCGGAGGCCGCCTCCACGACACTGCGAACTTCACGCCCGGTGACGCTGTCCCGGGCCACGTACACGTACGCCGGCATGGTTGCTTCGGACGGTTGTTGAATCAGTGGCCGGATCGGACCCGGTTTCCCGTCGGATCCGATCCGGACCCGGCTGACACGTCGCTTCTGGTGTGGGTGCGTAGCAGGGCGCGTTCCAACCTCCGCAGAGGGCATCGGTCTGGAAGGGAGGTAGTGGGGGTGCAGTGTCGATGTGGGTCGGGGTTGGGCGGCCTTGCCGGGCTGATTTGGGGTGACGGTGGGTTGTGGCCGGGCTTGGGGGTTGGGCGGGTTGCTCCAGCGGGCCGGGCTGGGGACGGTTGGGATCGTGTCCGGTGCATGGGCGGTTTGGAGGTGGGGGCGTCCAGAGAATGGACAACCGTTGGGTGGACGGGGTGGTTGGGTGGTTGCGTGGGGCTTGCAATCGTGGCGGGTCTTTCTAAGGTTGGATCGGGCTCGCACGGGTGCGGGCCGGCGAGGGGAGGGGTTGAGGGTAACGGACGGGCTTGGAACGGGGCGCCATGCCGAAGCGAGTCAGAACCTGGTTGTCGTTTGAGCAATTGAGAGCGGCTGCGGAAGCCGGGGATCCGGAGGCGCAGTGTGATTATGGCATTTGTTTTCACACCGGGCACCATGTGCCTGTGGACCATAAGCAGGCGGTGAAGTGGTTCCGGCTTGCGGCGGAGCAGGGGAACGCGACGGCGCAGTGTTATCTAGGGTACTGTTATCAGACGGGGCAGGGTGTGGAGGTGAATCCGGAGGAGGCGGCGCGGTGGTTTCGGGCGGCGGCGGAGCAGGGGGATCCGGCTGCACAGTTCAATCTCGGGGTGTGTTACGAGACGGGTTTTGGGGTGCCGCAGAGTGATGAGGAGGCGTTCAAGTGGTATTTGGCGGCGGCGGAGCGGGGCGAACCGCAGGCGCAGTTTAACGTGGGGGTGTTTTACGAGCAGGGCCGGGTGGTGGCGCAGGATTACCGGCAGGCGGTGAAGTGGTATCGGTTTGCCGCGGAGCAGGACTGTGCGCCGGCGCAGTGCAATTTGGGTTTGTGTTACGAGTTGGGGCGGGGGGTGCCGCAGAACACGGATGAGGCGGTGCGATGGTTTCTAAAGGCCGCGCGTCAGGGTGACAAGACGGCGCAGCACAATCTGGGGTTGTACTATGCGCGGGTGGAGGCTGTTCCGGATCTGGATGATCCGCGGGTCAGGGAGCTTTGGTCGTCGGGGTCACAAGGGGAGGAAGAATCCAGGGCCTGAGTTCCGGTCGAGTTGTGGGGTGGGTGAGGACGTGACGGATTGGATCCGGGTGGTTGGGAGCTGGCGCGGTGTTGAACTCGGGGTTGGAGCCTGCTTTGCTGTGGGGCATGTCGGAACTGAAGAAGGTGCGAGTGGCGGTGGTGGGTGCCTCGGGGTATTCCGGCGAGGAGCTGGTACGGCTGTTGTTGGGGCATCCCGGGGTGGAGTTGGTGGCCGTGACGTCCCGGCAGTATGCGGGGCGGACGGTGGGGCAGGTGTTTCCGCGATTTGGGCATTGGGGGCGTGCGCGGGAGCTGCGGTTTGAGGAGCCGGACGCACGGCGGCTGGCGGAGTTGGCGGATGTGGTGTTTTTGGCGCTGCCGCACGGGGTGGCGGCGGAGTTTGCGCGGCCGTTGTTGGAGTCGGGTCGGGTGGTGATCGACCTGAGTACAGATTTTCGGCTGCGGGATGCGGCGGTGTACGAGGAGTTTTACGGGCATGCGCATCCGGCGCCGGAGTTGTTGTCGCAGGCGGTGTACGGGCTGCCGGAGCTGTATCGCGAGCGGCTTCGGGGTGCGCGGTTGGTGGCTGCACCGGGGTGTTATCCGACGAGCATTCTGTTGCCGTTGGTGCCGTTGTTGCGGGCGGGGTTGATCGAGTCGGATGGGATTGTGGTGAACTCGCTCAGCGGGGTGAGCGGGGCGGGGCGGAAGGCTGAGTTGGAGTATTTGTTTTGCGAGTGTGCCGAGAGTTTGCGGGCGTACGGCGTGCCGAAGCATCGGCATTTGTCGGAGATTGAGCAGGAACTGTCGTTGGCGGCGGGTCGGCGGGTGGTGATACGGTTTACGCCGCATTTGGTGCCCGTGCGGCGGGGGATTCTGACGACGGTGGTGGCCCGGCCCACGGCGGGGCTGGGTACGGCGGGCGAGGTGTTTGCGCTGACGGGGCGGATCGAGGCCTGTTATCGGGCGGCCTATGGGGATGAACCGTTTGTGCGGGTGCTGGACGACAAGGGTCTGCCGGACACAAAGAACGTGGTGGGGACCAACGTGTGCGAGATTGGCTGGCGACTGGATCCGCGGACGGGGCATGTGGTGGTGGTGAGTGCGGAGGACAATTTGCTGAAGGGGGCCAGCGGCCAGGCGGTGCAGTGCATGAACCTGGTGTGCGGGTTTGCCGAGACAACCGGGCTGATGTGAACGGGCGGGTGCGGTGGGATCCGTTGGATTATGCGGCCCACTCGGCGGTGCAGGAGGGGTGGGGTCGGGAGTTGGTGGCCCGGTTGCCCTTGCGCGGGGACGAGCGGGTGCTGGACGTGGGTTGTGGGGATGGTCGGTTGACAGCGATGTTGGCCGACCGCGTGCCGCGCGGCCTGGTGGTGGGCGTGGACAGTTCGCCCGAGATGGTGGCGTATGCGCGTGCGGTGCACTCCCGGGGGCGTCAGTCCCGATTGCGGTTTGAGGTGTGCCCGGCCGGGGAAATCGGGGGATTGGGGGAATTCGACGTGGTGTTTTCCAATGCCACGTTGCATTGGATTCGGGACCAGGCCGGTTTTTTCCGGGCGGCGGCGTGTTGTTTGCGGGCGGGGGGTGGTTTGTGGGTGTTTGGGAACGCGCGTGGGAATGCGGAGGCGGTGGTTCGGGCGTTGTTCCGTACGGTGCGGGCTCGGACCTGGCGGGCGTGGTTTGCGTCCCTGCCCCGGGAGTGGGCGTTTTATGAGGAGGCGCAATATGAGCGGTGGTTGGCGGAGGCCGGTTTTGGAGTGCGGCGCGTGGCGGCGGTGGAGCGGGGCGAACGATTCCGGGATGTGGCGGCATTTGCGGGATGGATTCGGACGACCTGGCTGCCCTACACGCAGCGGGTGCCGGAGGAGCTTCGGGATGCTTTCGTGGGTGCGGTGGTGACGAGCTACCTGGAGCAGTGCCCGGCGGGCCCTGATGGTTCGGTGTGGGTGGCGATGCGGCGGCTGGAACTGGAGGCGGTCCGGATTTGAGCGGGATGACGCGGGCTCAGCCCGTGCCGGGTGTGTTGGCCAGGGAGGCCAGGAGTCGTTGCAGCCCTTCCCTCAGGCTGGTGGTGGGCTGCCAGCCCAGGGATCGGAGTTGTGTGATATCGGCCACCACGGGATGAAAGGGGTCGGGCGCAGGGGGATCCTGAAACAGGATGAGGTCGGGTCGGCCGACGCAATCGGCGGCGGTTCGGGCAATTTCGCCCACGGTGACGCCGGTGCCGGAGCCCCAGTTGATGGGGCCGGTGACTTTGCGTTCGAGGGTGAGGAGGACGGCCCGGGCGAGGTCTTCGATGAAGATGTAATCCTTGATTGCGTGGGGGCTTTTGATGGTGACGGTCCGGCCGGCGCGGAGCTGGAGGAGGAGGGAGGAACAGAGGCGGGCGGGATGTTCGCCGGGCCCGTACGGGTAAAAGATGCGGCCCCAGGCGAAGGTGCAACCGTGTTGGGCGGCGAGGGTTTCCAGGTTGCGACGGAGTTGGTCTTTGGCGCGGGCGTAGGGCGTGGTGGGGGTGACGGGGGTGTGGAGTTCGTGCAGGGGCTGGCCGGTGATTTGGTATTCGATGCAGGTACCGACGCCGACGATTTGTTTGATGCCGCGGCGGGCCAGGCCGTGGAGGAAGGTGAGGCTGTCGTGGAGCAGGCGCTCGTTTTCGGGCGAGTGGAGGTAGACGCCGGGGGTGGCGATCCATGCTGCGTGGAGGCAGGCCTCGGGCGCGAATTGTTCCAGGGCGGGCCATGGGGGTTCGGCCAGGGTGCCTTCGAGCCACTGCAGACGGTCGGAGGGTGGGAGGTCGGTTGGGAGGGGTCGGCCGGGTCGTTTGAGTCCGGCGACGAGGTGGCCTCTGGCCAGGGCGGCTCGTACGCAGGCGGACCCGATGAAGCCGGCGGCACCGGTGATGAGGAGCTTCATGGGAGTTCGGCCAGCAGGGGCAGTTGGCGGTCGCGTTCGGAGAGGATGGGGTTGGGCAGCGGCCAGGGGATGGCGAGCTGGGGATCGTTCCAGCGCACGCCCCGGGCCAGTTCAGGGTGGTAGAATTCGGACATGTGGTAGAAGACCTCGGAGTTATCCTGGAGGCACTGGAAACCGTGGGCGATGCCGCCGGGGACGTAGAGCATGCGCCGGTTTTGTCCGGTCAGTTCGAAGGCTTCCCATTGGCCGAAGGTGGGGGAGTTGCGGCGCAGGTCCACCAGGACGTCCCAGATGGCGCCGACGGCGCATCGGATGAGTTTGATTTCGGGTTTGGGGTCGGCCTGGTAGTGGAGTCCGCGGATGGTGCCGCGGCGCCGGGTGAGGGTGAGGTTGCACTGGGGCCAGCGGGTGTTGAGTCCGTGTTGTTGGAATTCGCGTTCGCAGAAGGTGCGGGCGAGGAACCCGCGTTCGTCCTCGCGCAGTTCGAGGTCGATGATCCAGACGCCGGGCAGGCGAGCGGGTGTGAACTTCATAGGCTCAGAGCACACGTACCTGCGGGATGGGAAGGATAAACCGGCCGCCGGCTTTGCGGTAGGGTTCCTGCTGGGCCAGGATTTCGTCGGCGAAATTCCAGGCCAGAAGGAGGGTGTAGTCGGGGTGTTCCTCGAGCAGGGCTTCGGGGGGGCGGATGGGGAGGTGCACGCCGGGCATGAGCCGGCCCTGTTTGTAGGGGCTGCGGTCGGCGACGAAGTCGAGCAGGTCGGTCCCGATGCCGTAGTAGTTGAGGAGGGTGGTTCCCTTGGCGGCGGCGCCATAGGCGGCGAGGCGGTGGCCGCGGGATTTGAGTTGGTGGAGCAGCCGGCGGAGTTCGTCGCGCAATTGCGTCACGCGGTGGGCGAAGTGGCGGTAGGGGTTCGGGGTTTGGATGCCGTGCTTTTGCTCTTCGGCCAGCAGGGCCGGTACGGAATCGTGCACGGGGTGTTCGCCCCGCCGTCCGGCGAAGAGCCGGAGGGAACCTCCGTGGATGGGGATGCGTTCGACGTGGAAGATTTCCAAGCCGTGCCGTTGGAAGAGGGGGATCAGCGGGGTCAGGGTGAAGTAGAAAACGTGTTCGTGATAGATGGTGTCGAACTCGGTCCGCTCCAGGAAATCCACGCCGTAGGGGAACTCGAGAATGACGCGTCCGCGCGGGCGCAGGATCGCGGCCAGGCCGGCAACGAAGTCGTTGGTGTCGGGTGCGTGGGCGAAGACGTTGTTACCGAGGACGAGATCGGCGGTGCGGCCTTCGCTGGCGAGTTGTTGTGCCAGGGCGAGGCCGAAGAAGGCTTCGAGGGTGGGGATGCCTTTTTCGCGGGCGACGCGGGCGATGTTGGTGGCGGGTTCGATTCCGAGGCAGGGCACGCGGGCGGCGACGAAGTTTTGGAGGAGGTATCCGTCGTTGCTGGCGATTTCGATGACGAAACTGTGGGGGCCGAGGTTGAATTCGCGGATGTAGCGTTCTGCGGCCTGGCGGGCGTGGCGCAGCATGGCGTCGGAGAAGGAGGAGAAGTAGAGGTACTCGGAGAACAGGGTGACCGGCGGGACCAGGTCGGTGATTTGCATCAGCCAGCACCGCGGGCAGACGGCCAGGCAGAGCGGGAAACGCGGTTCGGGTTTTTGAAGGTCTTCCGGTCTGGGGTAGTTGTTGGCCAGCGGCTGGAGGCCGAGGTCCAGGACGCGGGTGAGCTCGGGATGTCCGCAGGAACGGCAGGCGCTCATGGTCGGACGCGGGGTTGGGCCCAGGCGAGGTTGTTTCGTTGGGCGTCGGCTTCGTAGTGGGCGATTTGTTCGAGCGAAAAGCGGACCATGTCGGGGTGACCGAGGACGTGGCGGTGCCGGTACCAGAGGGCGGTTTGTTCGACGGCGCGCTCGAAATCCCAGACGGGTCGCCAGCCCAGGAGTGCGGCTGCCTTTTCGATGGCCAGGGCCAGGAGTGAGGCCTCGTGGGGTGCGTGGGGGTCGGAGGCGTCTTCCCATTGGCCGGGCCAATGGCGGAGGAAGGTTTCCACGAGGGTTTGGACAGGCTGCTGGGCGGCGGGGTCGGGGCCGAAGTTGTAGGGTCCGATGAGGGGCGAGTCTTTTGGTTCGCGGGCGATGCGAGCGGCCAGCCAGAGGTACCCGCTGAGGCATTCGAGGACGTGCTGCCAGGGGCGCACGGCCCTGGGACGGCGGACGCGGACGGGTTGGTTGGCCAGGAGCGCCCGAACGCAGTCGGGTACGATCCTGTCCGGGGCGTAATCGCCGCCGCCGATGACGTTGCCGGCGCGGGCGGTGACCAGTGGACCCAGCCGCGGGTCGGGCCGGAAGAAGGACCGGTCCCAGGCTTGGACGATCAGCTCGGCGGCGGCCTTGCTCATGGAGTACACGTCGTGGCCGCCCAAGGGGTCGTTTTCGCGGTAGGCGTACACCCATTCGCGGTTTTCGTAGCATTTGTCGCTGGTGACGATGACCGTGACGCAGCGGTGGCCCAACCGGCGGATGGCTTCGAGGAGGTGTACGGTCCCGAGGGCATTGGTTTGGAAGGTTTCGAGGGGTTCGGCATAGGAGCGGCGGACCAGGGCCTGGGCAGCGAGGTGGAAGATGACGTCGGGTTGGACGCGGGCGATGACGGTTTCGATGGCCTGGCGATCTCTCAGGTCGGCTTCCGTGCGGGTGGCGAAGAGGGATTCGGGCAGCAGTTCGTGGAGTGAGGGCCGGGTGGGCGGCGGCAGGCTGAAGCCGTGGACCTCGGCGCCGAGTCGGTGCAACCACAGGGAGAGCCATGAGCCTTTGAACCCGGTGTGGCCGGTCACGAGCACGCGCCGGCCGGCGTAGAAACCGTGGAAGATGGTGGGGATGGGGTTCACCGGGCCCAGACCTTCCATGGGGCCTGACCCGAGTTCCACAGCTGGGTCAGGAGCTGTTGTTCGCGGTAGGTGTCCATGCACTGCCAGAAGCCGTCGTGACGCCAGGCGGCGATTTGGCCTTCGGCGGCCAGGCGTTCCAGGGGTTCGCGTTCTAGGACGCAGTTGTCGTCGGTGAGGTATTGTTCGATGCGGCGGTCCATGACGAAGAAACCGCCGTTGATGTAGTTGGTCTGCTTTTCGGGTTTTTCGTTGAAGGCCACGACGCGGTCGCCTTCGATTTCCAGGTCACCGAACCGGCCGGTGGGTCGGACGGCGGTGATGGTGACGATTTTTTTCTGGCGCCGGTGGAAGGCGATGGAGGCGTTGATGTCGCTGTCGGTCAGGCCGTCGCCGTAGGTGCAGAGGAAGGTGTCGTCGTCGATGAACCGGAGGGCGCGTTTGAGCCGGCCGCCGGTCTGGGTGTGGAGGCCGGTGTCCACGAGGGTGACGACCCAGTCCTCCTCGGGGTGTTGGTTGTGGTATTTGATGCGGGGTCGCGGGCCGAGGCGCAGGGTGACGTCGCTGGTGAACCACTGGTAGTTGCGGAAGTATTCCTTGATGATCTCGCCCTTGTAGCCGAGGCAGAGGATGAACTCCTTGTGCCCGTAATGGGCGTAGAGTTTCATGATGTGCCAGAGGATCGGCCGGTCGCCGATTGGCACCATGGGCTTGGGCCGGAACTCGGTTTCCTCCCGGAGTCGTGTGCCCATTCCGCCGCAAAAGATCACGACTTTCATGTTTTGCACGCTGCTGACGGCCCGGAGATGCTGCGGGGCCGCTGCCCTGTTTGAATACGCGGCCGGACGGCTGGATACAACCTTGGAATCATGGCGGCGGGTGTGGGGCGTTTCCCCGGTTTTTGCAGCTTCGGATCGGCTGCGGAGTTCTTGGCCCCGGCGGCGCGAACCCCTGCGGGGGAGCCGTGTGAACGGTTTCTGCGCGCAAATCGGAAGAACACCGCTGGGGCGGTTGAGGAGGTGATGGCGGTGGACACCGCCCAACAGGTCGCGTGCCACCCCGAACCATGGCCGGCCATTCGATGACTGGAATCCGTCCGGGCCCGGGCCGGATGGGGGTTGCACAGGTGGGTGTGGGTGTGGAGCGGGGCCCGGGTGTGGGGCGTCAAGGGCGGCTTGACCGGCGGGGTGTGGATGTTTCCATTGGCCGGCGTGGGGAGTGTTGGAAGTGAGCCGACCCCGGGGCCGGAGTCGGGGCTGCTGGCGCGGGTGACGCAGCGGCTGTGGCGTTCGGCCGTGGTGTGGTCGTGGGTGATGAACGGCCTGCGCTTGACGGCCGGGGTGGTGGTATTGCCGCTGTTGGTGAGTCGTCTGCCAGCGCCGGATTTCAACACGTATTTTGTTTTTCTGAGTTTGTCGTCGCTGGTGCCGATTCTGGACCTTGGCTTTTCGACCAGCATTGGGCGGGCGGTGAGTTATGCGATGGGCGGGGCCCGGGAGCTGCGGCCCCTGGGGTTTGTGCCGGAACCCGGGGCGACGGGGCCGAATCGCGAGTTGTTGTGGCGGTTGTTGCACACCACCCGGGCGTTGTATCGGTTGTTGACGCTGGCGGCGCTGGCGTTTCTGGGGGCTTTGGGGACGTGGGCCGTGGCGCGGGCGGTGCCGCAGACCAGTCAACCGGCGCTGACCTGGGTGGCGTGGGGGCTGACTCTGCTTTCGGTGTTGTGGGAGATCTACACTGGCTGGTGGAACGTGTTCTTGCGGGGCATGGACCGGGTGCTCAGCAGCACCCGTCAGGTCACGCTGGCCCAGGTGATCAAAATCACCCTCAGCTGCGTCCTGTTGCTGGCCGGCGGGGGGTTGTTGAGCGTGCCGTTGGCCGGGCTGGTGGCTTCCATGGTGCAGCGGGCGCTGGCCCGGCGCGAGGTTTTGTCCCTTCTGGGGCCGGAGCCGCCGGGCGGGACCGATCCCCTGACAGTGCGACGGTTGATCGGGACGCTCTGGCCCAACAGTTGGCGGATTGGGCTGCAGTTGTTCAGCTTTTACCTGGCGGGTCAGGCGAACACCTTGATTTGTTTGCCCATGCTGGGCCTGGAGGCCAGCGGCCGGTACGGGTTCACGTTGCAATTGTTGAACATTTGCTCGGGGATGGCCCAGGTCTGGACGTCGGTGAAGTGGCCGTATCTGGGGCAGCTCAGGATCCGGCAGGATCTGGCGACGATGCGGCGGGTGTTCTGGCCGCGGGTCTGGTTGCAGTATTTGACCTACGTGGGGCTGGCGGTGGCCATGGTGCTGGCGGTGCCGTGGCTGTTGCAGCGGTGGCATCCGGACAAGCAGTTGCTGCCGATGCCGTGGCTGGGTTTGCTGGCCCTGCACGGGTTCCTGGAAATGAATTACATCCTTTGGGGAACCCTGATCAGCACGGAGAATCGCACGCCGTTCACCTGGCCGATCATTGTGTCGAATCTGGTCAGTTTTGGTTTGGTCCTGGTGCTGTTGCATTTCAGTTCTCTGGGCTTGGGTGCGATGGTTTTGGCCCCGTTGGTGGTCCACGGGGTTTACAACCATTGGAAATGGCCGCGCGAGGGTGCACGGGGCCTGGGGACCGGTTACTGGCGGTTTTTGTTCCGGGGACCGGGCGTGCCAGGCTGAGTGGTGGTGGGGCAGGAGACCGGCCGGGACCGAACAAAGTTTGATCGTAGATTGGCAAAAAACGACTGGCCGAGGGACGGGTTCGGGGTAGTGTACGGGCAGGCGGTCGGGCTGGGACCGCACGCAAGATGGACCGGCGCCGGTCCTGTGTGGGCCCGGGGCGCAGGCCAACAAGAAGGATTTTCGGGGACGAAGCATGAGCTCGAAGAGGTTTGTCACCGTGGACGGCAATGAGGCGGTGGCCCATGTGGCGTACCGTCTGAATGAGGTGATGTGCATTTATCCGATCACACCTTCTTCGCCGATGGCGGAATGGTGTGATCAGTGGGCGGCCGAGGGTAAGAGGAATTTGTGGGGCACAATTCCCACGGTGGTGGAGATGCAGAGTGAGGCGGGGGCGGCCGGTGCACTGCACGGGGCGCTGCAGACCGGTGCGCTGGCCACCTCGTTTACGGCGTCACAGGGGCTGCTGTTGAAAATCCCCAACATGTACAAGATTGCGGGCGAACTGTTGCCCGCGGTGATTCATGTCAGTGCGCGCACCGTGGCCACGCATGCGCTGTCCATCTTTGGGGATCACAGCGACATCATGGCGGCGCGGGCGACCGGTTTTGCAATGTTGGGGGCCGCCTCGGTGCAGGAGGCGATGGACTTTGCGCTGGTGGCGCAGGCGGCCACGTTCCGCGCCCGGGTGCCGTTTGTGCATTTCTTCGACGGATTCCGCACCTCGCATGAGGTTCAGAAGATCGAGATGATCCCGGATGAGGTGATGCTGTCCTTGATGGACATGGAGGCCGTGGAAGCGCATCGGAACCGTGCGCTTTCGCCGGATCATCCGGTGTTGCGCGGTACGGCCCAGAATCCGGACGCCTTTTTCCAGGCGCGGGAGGCGGCCAATCCGTTCTATCTGGCGTGTCCGGATATTGTGCAGAAGGTGATGGACGAGCTGGCGGCGCGGGTGGGACGGCAGTATCACCTGTTCGATTATGTGGGGGCGCCGGATGCGGAGCGGGTGATTGTGCTGATGGGGTCCGGCTGCGAGACGGCCCATGAGACGGTGGAGTATTTGGTGGAGCAGGGCGAGAAGGTGGGGGTGGTGAAGGTGCGATTGTTCCGGCCGTTTGACGTGCGCCGGTTTGTTGCGGCGTTGCCTCCGACGGTTCGGGCCATTGCGGTGCTGGATCGAACGAAGGAGCCCGGGTCGGCCGGGGAACCGTTGTATCAGGACTGTGTGTCGGCGTTGCTGGAGGCCCAGCAGAACGGCTGGGCCCGTTTTGAACGGATGCCGCGGGTGGTGGGCGGTCGGTACGGTTTGTCGTCGAAGGAGTTCACCCCGGCGATGGTGAAGGCGGTGTTTGACAATCTGGCCGCCGAGGTGCCGAAGAAGCACTTCACGGTGGGCATCCACGATGACGTCACGCATACCAGTCTGGAATACGATCCGAACTTCTCGACCGAGAGCGACGATGTGGTCCGGGCGTTGTTTTACGGGCTGGGCTCGGACGGCACGGTGGGTGCGAACAAGAACTCGATCAAGATCATTGGCGAGGAGACGGACAATTACGCCCAGGGTTATTTCGTGTACGACTCGAAGAAGTCGGGTTCGATGACGGTGTCGCATTTGCGGTTCGGGCCGCGGCCGATCCGGTCGACCTACCTGATCAGCCGGGCGAATTTTGTGGCCTGTCATCAGCCGGTGTTTTTGGAGCGGTACGATGTGACGGAGCCGCTGGTGGAGGGCGGGACGTTCCTGTTGAACACGCCGTATGGTCCGGACGAGGTTTGGGATCACCTGCCGCGGGTGGTGCAGGAGGGGCTGATCAAGAAGAAGGCGCGGTTCTTTGTGATCGACGCCACCAGTGTGGCGCGGGCCAGCGGGATGGGCGGCCGCATCAACACGATCATGCAGGTGTGTTTCTTCGCCCTGGCAGGGGTGCTGCCGCGGGAGGAGGCCATTGAGAAGATCAAGGAGGCCATTCGGAAGACCTACGGTCGCAAGGGCGAGGAAGTGGTGCAGAAGAACATCCAGGCGGTGGAGAACACGCTGGCCAATCTGCACGAGGTAAAGGTGCCCGACCGCGTGACCAGCACGCGCGAGCTGCGGGGCGGCGTGACGGAGGACGCTCCCGAGTTTGTGCGGAACGTGCTGGGCAAGCTGGCGCTCAACCGGGGCGACGAACTGCCGGTGAGCGCGTTCCCGGCGGACGGCACGTTCCCCACCGGGACGGCCCGGTACGAGAAACGGAACATTGCGCTGGAGATTCCGGTTTGGGACGAGAAGGTGTGCATCCAGTGCGCCAAGTGCGTGGCGATCTGTCCGCATGCCACCATCCGGATGAAGGTGTACGAGCCGAAGTACCTTGAGGGCGCACCACCCACGTTCAAGAGCACGGATGCGCGGAATCCGGATTGGAAGGGGTTGAAGTTCACCCTGCAGGTGGCGCCGGAGGATTGCACCGGTTGCGCCCTTTGCGTGGAAGTCTGCCCGGCCCGCAACAAGCAGGAGCCCAAGCTCAAGGCCATCAACATGCGGCCGCAGGCGCCCCTGCGCGATCAGGAGCGGGAGAACTGGGAGTTCTTCCTGCGGCTGCCGGAGGTGGATCGGCGCAGGGTGAAGCTGACCCAGTTGCGGAGCCAGCAGGTGTTGCCGCCGTTGTTTGAGTTCAGCGGTGCGTGCGCCGGTTGCGGCGAGACGCCCTACATCAAGATGCTCACCCAGTTGTTTGGCGACCGGCTGTTGATCGCCAATGCCACGGGTTGCTCGTCCATTTACGGGGGCAATCTGCCGACCACACCCTACACCGTGGACGCGCACGGGCGCGGGCCGGCCTGGTGCAACTCGTTGTTCGAGGACAATGCCGAGTTCGGGTTTGGCTTTCGTGTCAGCCTGGACAAGCAGCGCGAGTTTGCCTGTGAGCTGGTGAAGAAGCTGGCGCCGGTGCTGGGGGACGACCTGGTCACGGCTCTGATTGAGGGCAGCAAGGCACGCGACGAGGCGGGGATTTACGAGCAACGGGAGCGGGTGGCGGTCCTGAAGGAGAAGCTCCGGGGCAACGGCTCGCCGGAGGCGCGGTTGCTGCTGCCGATTGCCGACGCGCTGGTGCACAAGAGCGTGTGGATTGTGGGCGGGGACGGCTGGGCCTACGACATCGGTTATGGCGGGCTGGACCATGTGCTGGCCAACCAGCGGGACGTGAACGTGCTGGTGCTGGACACCGAGGTGTACTCGAACACCGGCGGTCAAATGTCCAAGGCCACCCCGCGCGGTGCCGTGGCCAAATTTGCCGCCGCGGGCAAGACCACGCCGAAGAAGGACCTGGGGCTGATCTGCATGACCTACGGGCACATTTACGTGGCCAGTGTGGCCATGGGCGCGCGCGATGAGCATACGTTGCGGGCGTTCCTCGAGGCGGAGTCGTATCCCGGGCCCTCGATCATCATCGCCTACAGTCACTGCATCGCCCACGGGATCCCGCTCGACATGGGCGCGGGTGCGCGGCAGCAGAAACTGCTGGTGGATTCGGGGCAGTGGCTGCTGTACCGGTATGATCCGCGCCGGGCGGCCGCCGGCGAGAACCCGCTGCAACTGGATTCGCCGGCTGCGCGGGCGAAGCTGGAGGAGTATCTGCTGAGCGAAAACCGGTTCAAGATGCTGTTGAAGAGCCGGCCGGAGGAGGCCCGGAAACTCTTCGAGCAGGCCCAGCACGACGTGGAAGCCCGGTGGAAATTCTTCGCCTATCTGGCCTCCCGCCGGAACAACGGCAACGGGCAACAGCCCGAGGCGGCCGCGGTGACGGCGACCACCGCATAAAGGTTGTTTGTTGCGGCGGTGCGTCCGGCGGGCGCACCGCCGTCCGGAACCCAACCGCCAACGCACGCTAGAAGCCATGGACCTGAAAACCACCTACCTGGGGCTGACGCTGGAGCATCCGTTGGTGCCCTCGGCGGGGCCGTTGACGGAGAAGCTGGACGATCTGAAGCGGCTGGAGGACGCGGGCGCGGCCGCGGTGGTGTTGCACTCGCTGTTTGAGGAGCAGCTGCGGATCGAAAGTGCGGAGCTCGATTACCATCTTTCCCACGGGGTGGAGAGTTATCCGGAGGCGTTGACCTATTTCCCCGAGCCGTCGGAGTTCCGGCTGGGTCCGGAGGATTATCTGGAACTGATCGCGGGTGCGAAGAAGGCGTTGCGGATTCCGGTGATCGCCAGCCTCAACGGTTCCACCCTCGGAGGGTGGACGGACTACGCCCGCAAGATGCAGGAGGCGGGCGCCGACGCGCTGGAGCTCAACATCTACAACATCCCGACCGATCCGGATCAGAGCTCCGCCGAGATCGAGGATACGTACGTGGAGATTGTGCGGGCGGTGCGGAGTGCGGTGACGATTCCCGTGGCGGTGAAGCTCAGCCCGTTTTTCACGAATTTTGCGCATGTGGCCAAGCGGTTGGTGGCTGCGGGGGCCAACGGTCTGGTGCTGTTCAACCGTTTCTATCAGCCGGACATTGACCTGGAGACGCTGGAGATCCGGCCCAATGTGCTGCTGAGCACGCCGATGGCGATGCGACTGCCGCTGCGGTGGATTGCAATTTTGTACGGGCGGTTGAATGCGAGTCTGGCGGCGACCAGTGGAGTGCACCGGGCAACCGACGCGATCAAGTTGCTGATGGCGGGGGCGGACGTGACGATGATGTGCTCGGCGCTGTTGCGGCACGGGCCGCAGCACCTGGGCACGGTGAAACGCGACATGATCGCGTGGCTCGAGGAGCACGAGTACGAGTCGGTGGCCCAGCTGAAGGGCAGCATGAGCCAGAAAAACTGTCCGGATCCCAGCGCATTTGAGCGGGCGCAGTACATGCGGGCCCTCACCACGTATCCGGTGCCGCCGGCCCGGGGTTCCTGAGGCGGGCCCGGCGGGACTGCGGTCTGCGCGTTGGCGAACGTTTGAGCGGGTTGATCCATCCCGCAGGGGGCGGCGGGTGGGACCATTCAACAGTCCGGGATTCTCCTGGAAGGGCAGAGGACTGCCGAGCAGGTGTCTGTTCTCCGATGAGGGTGGTCGGGCCGGAGGGGCTTTCGCGTTGGTGAGGCGGCGCTGCAGGGGTTTTGTCAAGGCCGACCCGGCATGCCGGCTTTCTGGCAGGCTGACGGGCTGGATTGGCTGTGCCCGCGGGTCGGTCTGTGGTGTAGTGGGGGTGTGGAAGTGATTGTGCTGTCCACGGCGGAGGAAGCCGTGCGGTTGGTGGCGCGGGTGGTGGCCCGGTCGGTGCGGGCCCGACCGGACCTGGTGTTGGGTCTGGCCACGGGACGGACGATGGAGGGGGTGTACCGGGAACTGGTCCGTTTGCATCGCGAGGAGGGACTGGATTTTTCCCGGTGTCGGACGTTCAACCTGGACGAGTATGTCGGGGTTTCATCGGACGATCCCCGGTCGTTCCGGCATTGGATGCAGGAGCACTTTTTCCGGCATGTGAATCTTCAACCGGCGAATGTGCATCTGCCGGATGGCATGGCGGCGGATCTGGAGGCGGAATGCCTCCGGTACGAGGAGCAGATTCGCGCTGCGGGTGGCGTTGACCTGCAGCTTTTGGGGATTGGCCGAGCGGGGCACATCGGGTTCAATGAACCGTTGTCCTCGTTGCAGTCGCGCACGCGGGTGAAGATGTTGACTCCGGTGACGATTCGGCAGAACGCGGCCGCGTGTGGTGGGGAGGATCGGGTGCCGCGCCGGGCCGTGACGATGGGCGTGGGTACCATTCTGGAGGCGCGCTGGTGTGTGTTGGTGGCGTTGGGATTGGAGAAGGCGGAGGTGGTGGCCCGGGCCGTGGAAGGGCCGATTACGTCCATGGTGCCTGCGTCGGCCCTGCAATTGCATCCGCGTTGCACGGTGGTCCTGGATGAAGCGGCGGCGTCCTTGTTGAGCCTGAGGGACTACTGCCGCTGGTTGTTTGAGAACGAGCCGGATTGGGCGTGGTACCGGCAAGGGCCGGCCGGTTGGGGTGTGTCAGGGCGGGGCGGACCCGGGACCGGCCTGCAGGAAGGATCGGACCTCGGGCGAGTTCAGTCCGAGTGACCAGGCCCGGGCAGCAGCGGCCCGGGTTTCCTCCCATCGTTGCAGTCGTGCCAGCACGGTGGCCCGGGCGAAGGGGATGCGCGGGTTGTCAGGTTCAAGCGTCTCGGCTGTCCCCAGGGCGTCGAGGGCGGGTTGGAGGTCGCCGAGGGCGGCGCGGGCAAGGCCGAGATTATACCAGGCGCCGGCGTGTTTCGGGTCCAGTTGCACGGTTTGTTCCAGGGACTCGCGTGCCCGTGGGAGGTTGCCGGTTTCGTGCAGGGCCAGGGCGAGTAAAAACAACACATCGGCGTTGGTGGGGGCCAGGCGGCTGGCGGTTTCGAGTTGTTCCACTGCGGTATGGGGATCGTCCAGTGCGCTGGCCACGGTGGCCAGGGCCACACGCGGCGGGATGGAAGAGGGATCCCAAGCGACGGCCCGTTCCAACGCGAAGCGGGCCTGATCGAGCCGGCCGCGGTCCCGGTGGTAGAGTCCGATTTGAAACTGTCCCCATGGCTGGTCGGCATGATAGCGGAGGTGGTCCTGGAGCTCCCGGTGGGCCGGGTGCGATGGGTCCAACGAAGCCCGGAGGGCCCATGCGGCGGCGATGCGGACATTACGAACCGGGTCGGCGAGTGCGCGCCGGAGGAGCGGGGTTGGATCGGTCGCCTGCCGCTCCATGGCCTGTTGCAGGGCTTGCACGGTGGCCAGCCGGACGAGGGGCGATGGATCCAGGCAGGTTTGGGCGAGGGTGGATGACACCGGGGGATGTTCGGCGTAGGGACCGAGGAACCTGACGAGGACGGCCCGCCAATAGGCGTTGGTTTGGCCCTGCAGGGTGTGGAGGATGTCCTGCCACGCGTTGGGTTGGCAGGCCCGGGCGGCCACGATGGCCGCAGTGCGTGTGCGGGTGCGGGTGAAGCGATCTTCGCGGTACCAGGCGCGGACGTGTTGGAGGGACCATTCCGCGGTCTGGTTGGTGTGGCAACGGTTACAGGCGTTGGGGATGCCGAAGTGGAGGGTCAGCCACGGATCGGGCAGGGTGAATCCATGGTCGTGACGCGGGTGCCGCTGCATGTAGACGGTGACGGGCATATGACAGGCGATGCATTGGTCGCCGGTGGTGCCTGCTGGGTGATGGGAGTGTGTGAGGGGGTTGATGGCGGGGGCCCCGGGATGGCGACCGGCGGCGTGGCATTGGAGGCAGAGGAGGTTTCCCCGGTGGCGGACACGGCCGGTATGGGGGTTGTGGCAGTCGGTGCAGCGGATTTGGGCGTCGTGCATGCGGCTGCCGAGAAAGGCTGCCCATTCGAAGTTTTCGTCGCGCACCTGGCCGTCGGGGTAAAAGGTGTCGGTGTCGTCCACCATGGCGAGGAGGAAATGGTCATCGAAGGCGTGGCCGGGCTGGAAGGTGCCGGTCAGTTCGGTTCGGCGGCTGTGGCAGGAGGCGCAGGTTTCCAGGTGCTGGCGCGGGGTGAGGCGCGCGAGGGTGGGATCGGGCTTACGGCCCGGATTTTGGCGTTGCCACAGGACGTGGTCGCGCAGGGGACCGTGGCAGGCTTCGCATCCGACGCCGCGTTCGAGGAGGGTGGTGGCGTAGCGGTCGGTGTCGGGTTGATAGTTTTTTCGGAGGGCGGTGTTGTGGCATGCGGCGCACATGGAGTTCCAATTCATGCCGCGGCCGGTCCAGTGACCCCATTCGCCGGGGAGCCGTTCGTCGGTGCCGAAGACGTGGAACCATTCGTGTCGGGCGGGGTCGTGGGCGACCGGTGTGATTTGGAAGCGGCCGCCGGGTTGTGGGACGAGGTATTGGACCAGGGGGGCTACGCCGATGGCGCGGCAGGTTTGGTGGATGAGGGTGGGACCGTGGGTGCTGGTGACGGTGATTTGGGGGGTGCCGTTGGTGGTGGAGAGTGTGATGGATTCGCTGGTGAGGGTCACGTGATGAGGGGGGCGGAAGGGGTCGGTATCGCGGACCGGGTGCAGTTCACGTTCGGCACGGGCGTGGTGGGAGTAGAACCAATCGTTGTAGGCGGTGCGGTGGCAATGGGCGCAGGCGTGGGAGCCGGCGTAGCGGCTGAAAGCGGCGCGGTCGGCCGGAGTGAGGGTGGCGGGTGCATCGGGTGCACCTGCGGTGAGGCCCGGGGACGGGGCCGGACTGTCCGGGAGGAGGCACCAGAGCAGGGCAGCGACAACGGCGGGCCAGGCCACCGCCATTGGATGAGGTGGGCGGGCGGTTTGGCTTGGTTTGGCGGTGCGCTGCTTCACGGGCTCGGTTGGTCGGCTCCGGTCTCGCCGGGTGCGGTTTGAGGATAGAGGCATCGTTTGAGTGGCGCCAGCGGATGGGCGATTCTGGATGAGACAATGGTTGGGTTGGCCTGCGGAGACGCGGTTGGGGGATGTGAGGGGCCGGGCCGGGGTGGGGCGGACAGGGGTTGGAAAAGTCGTGCACGAACGGGTCGGTCCTTGTAGGTTTTGGGGCGCCATGCCGGTGCACGTGAGCTCCCGTGACCCTCACGCGGTGGCTGCTGTGGTGCAGGCCGCGTATGCGGAGATGTTTCCGGAGGGCGATCCTTTGTTTGTTTCGCGGGTGTTTGGTTGGGCGGTGCAGGCGTTTCGGGGCGAGTTGCCGGGTTATCAGCCTGCGGACACGGGGTACCACGACCTGGAGCACACGTTGCAGGAGACGCTGTGTTTTGCGCGGTTGTTGTTGAACTGGCATCGGGCGGGGTCGGAGCCGCGGCTGACGCGGCGTTGTTTTGAGCTGGGTTTGGTGGCGGTGCTGTTTCACGATACGGGTTACTTGAAGCGTTCTGGGGACACGGAGGGGACGGGGGCGAAGTACACGTTGGTGCACGTCCGACGGAGTGCCGAGTTTGCGCGGGTATTTTTGGAGGGGCGGGGTTATCCGGAGGAGGACATTCGCGCGGTGGAGAACATGATTTTGTGCACCGGGGCGGATGCGGAGCCGGCGCAATTGCCTTTTGGGGATGAGTCGGAGCGGCTGGTGGGTTGTGCGTTGGGCACGGCGGATGTGCTGGCGCAGATGGCAGCGGAGGATTACCTGGAAAAGCTTCCGGCGTTGTACGAGGAGTTTGCCGAGGCGGCTGCGTACGTGCGGGATCCGGAGAGTTACGTGGCCTCGTACCGGAGTTCGGAGGACCTGTTGCGGCGGACGCCGTCGTTTTGGACGGACTGGGCCCGGCCGAGGCTGGAACGGGAGTTTCGGGGTTTGTACCGGTACCTGAGCGATCCCTATCCGGACGGCCCGAACGAGTACCTGGAACGGATTGAGGCGCACATGGAGCGTTTGCGGCAGCGGTTTGGGGGCGGATCGGGCGGCGGGCAGGGGTAAGGGCCGACCCGGCGTGCGTGGGCCGGGCCGGGTGAGGAGGGGTCAGTCTCCGGTTTCGGCGGTGGTGACTTCGGGGTTTGTATCGGGTTGGTCTTCCTTGTCTTCGGCCTGGGGCCGGGTGCCGTGGATTTCGTGGAGTTTGTTGCGGAGGGTGCGGATGCTGATGCCGAGGATTCGGGCTGCGTGGGTGCGGTTGCCCTTGCAGTAGTCGAGCGCCGCCAGGATATGTTGTTTTTCGAGCTCGGCCAGGGTGGGGAAGTGGCCGTCGGGTGCCGGACCGGGTCGGGCGGCCGGCACAGCGGTGGGTTGTGGGTCCGTGGGCGGGCTGGAATGCAGCTGGATGGGGGTGGCGAGGCCGAGGTGGCCGGGTTCGATCAGGCCGTCGTCGCCGCAGAGGATGACGGCCCGTTCCACCACGTTTTGGAGTTCGCGGACGTTGCCGGGCCAGGAGTGGGATTGCAGTGCCGCCAGGGCCGCCTCGGAGAAGCCTTTGACGTGAACGCCGTGTTTGCGGCTGAACCGGCGCATGAATTCCTCGGCCAGCGGGATGATGTCGGAACGCCGTTCGCGCAGTGGGGGCAGGTGGATGGGCACGACGTTGAGGCGGAAGAAGAGGTCCTGGCGGAACTCTTTACGTTCGACGCTCTGTTCGAGGTTGCGGTTGGTGGTGGCGATGACGCGGACATCCACCTTGATGGTGCGGGTGCCGCCGACGCGTTCGAATTCGCGTTCCTGCAGCACGCGCAGCAGTTTGGCCTGGACGCTGGTGGAGATTTCGCTGATTTCATCCAGGAGGATGGTGCCGCCGTGGGCGAGCTCGAACCGTCCTTCGCGTTTGGCGATGGCGCCGGTGAAGGCGCCCTTTTCGTGGCCGAAAAATTCGCTTTCGATGAGGTTTTCGGGAATGGCGGCGCAGTTGACCTTGATGAAGGGGCCGTTGGCACGCGGGCTTTCCCGGTAGATGGCGCGTGCCACCAGTTCCTTGCCGGTGCCGCTTTCGCCCTGGATGAGGACGGTGGCCTGGGTCCGGGCGACCTTGCGGATCAACTGCCGGAGCTCCTGCATGGCGGGGCTGTTGCCGAGGAGCTCCTGTTCGGCCTCGTCGGTTTCCTGGGAGAGGAACCGGTTGACCTTGAGGAGTTGGGTGAATTCCTCGGCCTTGCGAAGGACGACTTCGATCTGCTCGGTGGAGAAGGGTTTGATGAGGTAGTCGAATGCGCCGTTTTTCATGCATTCGACGGCTGATTCGACGCTGCCGAAGCCGGTGGTGATGACCACCAGGGGCCGTTGGGGCCGTTGTTGCAGGGCTTTGAGCAGGTCGGTGCCGTCGCCGTCCGGAAGCCGGACGTCCAGGATGATGAGGTCGAAATTGTCCGCCTGGAGGTATTCCTGGGCCTCGGCGATGGTGGAGGCCAGGGCCACGTCGTAGCGGCGGCGCCGCAGCGTCTGCGCCAAGTTGTTGCGCAGGATGGCGTCGTCTTCCAGGACGATGATTTTCTCGATCGGCATGCTTCAGGCCGCGGAGTGACGACGGTATAGGTTGGCGACGTAATGAGGCTGCTGGGCGGCCGGCTTGGGCAGGTGATCGGCCGGCAGTAATCCCCTTCCCAGCAGGGCCTGCCGGTTGTCGCGATCCAACTGGAGGATTCGCATCAGCATGGTTTGGATCTCGTCGGTCAGGGCGCGCAGCTCGGTCCCGGGAACGGGGACCGCCGGGTCGCCGCTCCGAATCTGCCCGCGCCACCGCCGAATCTCAGTCAACGCCTTCTCCAATCTTGGAAGCAAGTCCTTTCTGCGCCGGTAAAAGAGGAAGGCGGGGTACTCTTGTCCGTTTTGGAGGAGCTGTTGTTCCTCCCGGTAGAGGGTCAGGGTTTCCTGGCAGACGGCCCAGTATTCCCGGAGGGCCGACCACAAACCGTTTTCGCTCGATGCCGTCATGGACGCGTTCATGGTTAGGGTGTTGATGGGATGGCCGATTCCAGCGGGGTGGTGCTGGCTTGGACGGGCGGGGCCAGACGCCGCAAGGCCAGCTCCGCCCGGGTCTGCCATTTGACGAAATCCATTCGCCAACGCGCCATTTGAATCAGGGCTTGCAAGCCCGGGGTGGCGTTGGTGCCCAGTTCACCGACCCGATCGAGGATCCGCTGGTATGTTTGGGCGGCCAGTTCCGGTTGTTGCAGGCGTTCGTAGGTCATGCCGACCTGGTAGAGCACCGGCAGTTGCCAGGCCGGCGAGGAATCCAGTTGGGCCAGTGTCAGGTAAATGTCGAGGGCCCTGGTGTAATCGCCTTCGCGGTAGAGTTGGTTGGCGATTTCGTTTCCGGTCCGACGCTGCCAGTAGGCCCAGACCTCAGGGCGGTCGGCCGTGCGGGCACGTTGTTCGGTGAGGAGCTTGAGCACCTGCTGGAGGGCTTCGCTGTTGCGTCCCAGTTGCTTCAAGGAGGTGGCAAGGAGGAACCGTACCTCGGGTTGCTCGGGCGCATCGGGGAAGCGGTCCAGGAAGTCATAAGCCTGGCTGGCGGCTTCATCGTGACGACCGACCGCGGCCAGCGAGCGGATCAATCGGTACTGGACGAGGGCACGGTTCAGGAAGGGGTTGTTCTGCCGCAAAAGGCGCTGGTAAAACTCGGCGGCCTCGGCAAATCGCCCGCTGAGGTAGTGGGTTTCGGCGATTTCGATCTGAGCCTGCAGCACCAGCCGCTGGTAGTATTCGAAGTAATCCGTCTTCAAAACCAGTGCCGCGGTCATGACACTGTAGAACTTGGCCAGGGCGAGGTTGTTGAGGCCCATGCGGCGAAAGAGCAGCCCCTGGCGAAGGAGCACCTCCGGCACGCGGGGGTCGGCAGGCCATTTTTGGACGAACTGCGCGTAAACCTGCTGGGCGCGCGGCAGATCATTTTCGTCCTGCGCGACCAGGGCCAGTTCCAGCAGGGCCGACCGCTGGATTTCCTCGGGGACGTCTTCGGCGAGAAGTTCCACTAGGAGGGGCGTGGCCTGAGCGGTTTGTCGGGTCAGCCGCAGATGCCTGGCCAGTTCCAGCTGACCCTGGAGTTGTTTGAGACGGTCTGCGGTTTCGGCAGCGATGGCGATTTCGGGGCGTTTGGGGGGCCAAACCAGAGGCGGTGCGGGTGAGTTGGTGGTGTCCAGGCCCACCAGGTTGGGAGGTTCGGCCGCGGTTACCGTGGCGGGCTGGGCATTGGAGAGGAGGTTGGGCGTGGGGGCGTTCGAGGTTCCCTGGGCGGGGGTGGGCGTGGACGGGACGGTGTTGGACGGGGGACCTGAGAAGCTGGGTGCCGTGGCAACTTCGCCCGACACGGGATGTTGTACGGCCAGCCAGAGGAGGGCGGCGACGCAAAGTCCGGGCACGAGGATCCGGCCCGGACGCAGGTCCGGCCGCCACCTGAGAGGGTCAGGTATTTTGCAAGCGACGCTCACTGGGTACGGTATATGGCCTGACTGGCTGGCGCCGGGCGGGCCAGGGGCGGCTGAAACTGGATGTCCGCCGGCACGAGGACCCGGACGGGCGCGCTGCTGGTCACGCCCGGCGTCGGTTTAAAAAACTCCACCAACATCTGCGGTGTCACGAGAAGCAGATCGCTTGCCGGACCGACGGTGTTGGTGGTTGTGGCGGTGGGGCTGGTGTTTGTGGTGGTCAGCAGCGGGTCGGCCAAGACGAACTCGTATTGGGGCATGGCTGGAGTTGGGTTGGCTGGCGGCGAGCTTGGTCCGGGGGTGGTGGGGTTGACGGTTTGGGCCGCCACATTGGTGGCCGTGCTGGGCGCGCTGGTGGCTTCTGGGGTTTTTGTTGACTGGTTTTGAGCGGTTACGGTTTGGTTCGTAGCCGACTCTGCTGCTTTGGCAATTTGTGACTCAATAACGATATCGACGTCTGTGAATAGGGATGTGCTGCCGCCCTGTAACGTTGTAAATCGCAGTGGCGGCGGGCCAAGCTCGGTCAGGTACCCTTTGGCGACGGCTGTCTCTGTGGCCAGGGTCAAAACAAGAATCTGCCACGTGAGACGGCCGGGTCGGCGCAACCGCCCGACGCAGTCGTAGACCAGAACGAATACGGTGTTGGCGATGTTCTTCACGGCCGGCCTTCGGCTATGAACCCGGTCGCGGTTGGGCCCGCCGGCCCTGGCTTTGGGTGGGCCGGTCAAAACCCGGTTCCGGCCGGGGTCGGCATTTGGCACCTTGCAAGGGACACGACTTGCTCATGGACGTTATCGGCAAATCGTGCCCGGACTTGAGGCAGATTTTGCAGGCAAAGATTTCCCGGAGGTGATTCATGGCCAGCTGGTGGGGTGGACCTTTGGCAGGGGTTGGCGGCCGTTGAGCCGCGTTTGCGGCCCGGGTCAAGAGTAGGCAGAGGAGGAATCCGGCGGGTTCGGTTTGACGGTCTCCGAGGGTGCCCCCGTACGGGGGGTGCGCGGCATTTTCTCAAGGAGTCTTGGTGGCGTGGATTCCCATGCCCGTGCCCCGTTCTAACAGGCCTTGGGCGCGTCTGCGGCTTTGGGGACATTGGGGCTGGCTGGGTGCTTGCGGGGTGGGGGGCTTGGTGGTTGTTTGTGGTGCGTGCGACGGTTGCGTGGTTGGCTGTGGTATTGGGTGCCGGTCGGGCTGTGGATGGCGCTGATCTTTACGGCTTCGGCGGACAGCGCGTCGGCACCGCGAACTTCCCGCATTATCGGTCCGTTGGTGCGGTGGTTGTTTCCTGACTGGCCGGAGGCGTGGGTTGAGGTGGCGGTGTTGGTTGTGCGGAAACTGGCGCATGTGGTCGAGTACGCCGTGTTGGCGTTCCTGGTTTGGCGGGCCTTATGGCGGCCGCGACGACCGGAGTTGCGGTTTTGGGAATGGCGTCCTGCGGTGTGGAGCCTGGTGGTGGTGTTTCTGTATGCGGTAACGGACGAGTACCATCAGACGTTTGTACCGGACCGGCAGGGGAGTCTGAGGGATGTGCTGCTTGACACGGCGGGTGGAATTCTGGGTCTGGCGTTTGCGTGGGGGCTGACGCGGTGGTGGTACCGGAGTCCGGCGCGCAAGGAGCGCACCGCCGGGGCGGCGGCGTCGCTGGGTGCCGGTGGTTCGTGACGGAGCGGTAGGACGGTGGCATGCGGCGTCCGGGGGTTTGGCTGGCGCTGTACTTTGCGGGTGGAATTTGGGCGGGGTCCTTTCTGCGTCCTCCGTTGCCGTGGGTGTGGGTATTTGTGCTGGCGTTGTGGGGGGTGTGTTGGCTGTGGCCCCGGGGCCGGGGTTGGCTGATTCCGATTCTTTGCGCGGCTCTCGGGGTGCTGGCGTTGACGCAGGAAACCACGGCCATTTGTCCGGTGGATTTGCGGCATGTGGTGGGAGATCGCGTGCCGGCCCTGGTGACCTTGCAGGGGCGGTTGCTGGAGACGCCGGTGGTACGGATGCGTGTGCGCGACGAGGAAACCTCGTTGCGGACCCTGGCGCGGCTGGAGGTGACCGCATTGTATCGGTCTGACCGATGGGAAGCCGCTCGGGGTCGGGTTCTGGTGATGACTTCGGGCGAATTGCCGGCCGGGTTTCATGAGGGGCAGCCGGTGGAGGTGCAGGGGGTGTTGGATGAACCGCCGTCGGCGGTGGCACCGGGGCTGTTTGATTTCCGACGGTGGCTGGCATGGCGCGGTGTGTACTACCAGTTGCGGGCGGCCGGCGTGTCCGACTGGCGGTTGTTGGGTCCGGAGGTGCCGGTGCCGTGGACGGATCGGTTTGGGGCGTGGGCGACCCGGCGGTTACAGGTGGGTCTGCCTCGGGACGCTGCGGTGGATTTGCTTCGGGCGATGACCTTGGGCTGGCGCACGGCTCTGACGGACGAGGCGGCGGAGGTGTTCATGCGGTCCGGGACGATGCACGTGTTTGCGATCAGCGGGCTGCATATCGGGCTGTTGAGCGGATTGTTGGTGGTGCTGCTGCAGGTTTCAGGGTTGCGACGGCCGGTGTGTGCGTGTGTGGTGGTGCCTCTGATTTGGTTTTACGTGGCGGCCACCGGGTGGCAGCCCTCGGCGGTGCGGGCGGCGCTGATGATGAGCGTGGTGGCCGGCGGGTGGCTGTTGAACCGGCCGGTGGACCTGCTGAACTCGCTGGGGTGGGCAGCACTGCTGATTCTGGTGTGGGATCCCCGGCAGTTGTTTCATGCCGGGTTCCAACTTTCGTTTGCGGTGGTGGGGAGTTTGGCGTTGTGGATGCCCCGGGTGGAGGGGTGGATTCGGAACTGGTTGCGCACCGATCCGTATTTGCCGCCCGAACTGACGAGCGGTTGGGGGCAACTGTGGCGTCGGGTGGCACGGCGGGTGTTGGAGGGTGTCGGGGTTTCCGCGTGTGCGTGGATCGGGTCGCTGCCGCTGATTGCCTGGCATTTTCATTGGTTTACGCCGGTGACCCTGGTGGCGAATCTGGTGGTGGTGCCGTGTGCGGCCCTGGCGCTGATGAGTTGTGTGGGCAGCTGGGTGGCCGGTGGGTTCGTGGAATGGATGGGGGAGCTGTTCAATCACAGTGCGTGGTTGTGGATGCGGGTGATGCTGAAGGCCAGTGAGTGGGCGGCCGCGGTGCCGGGGGGCAGTTTTTCCGTGGCAGCGCCCTCGATGGCGGAGATGGCGGGCTACTACCTCTGGCTGACGGGTGCGGCCGTAGGGGCGTTGAGCCGGGTCGGTTGGCGGTGGGTATGGGTTTTGGCCGGATTGGTGGGCTTGGGGCTGAGTGGCTGGCAACGTTGGGAGTCGGGCAGGGATGCACGGCTGACCCTGCTCCCGGCGCCTGAAGCGCCCGTGGCGTGGGTCCGGACGCACGTTTCGCCCCGGAGCTGGCTGATCAACACCGGCACTGCGGAGGATGTGGAATTTGTGGTGGGACCGTATCTGCGAAGCCGGGGGGTGAACCGTTTGTCCGGGATTCTGGTGAGCACGCCGCTGGCGGCGTACGCCGGAGGTGCGGGCGCGGTGGCGGAAAGGGTTGCGTCGGACCGGTTGTACCTGGGAGCGGGATTGGTTCGGTCTCGTGTTGTGCGGGAGGTGCTGGGAGCGGTCGAGCAGGCGGGTGTGGAGGTGTGCCGTGTGGAACGGGGCGTGCCGGTGGACGCCGGGACCGTCCTGCATCCGGGCGGTGCGGACCGGTGGGGGCGTGCCGCGGACGGCGCGGTGGTGTGGCTGGGGACGGTGCAGGGGATACGCCTTCTGTGGTGGGGTGGTTTGGGCGGGGAAGGTGCCCGGACGTTGTTGGCGCGGGAAAGGGATCTGGAGGCGGACCTGCTGATTGTGGGCGGGCCGGATCTGGACGTGCGGGTGTTGCCGGTCCTGTTGGAGCGGGTGAAGCCGCGGTGGGTCCTTGTGGCGGATGGAGTGCCGGGCCGGCCGGTTCGTGAACTGGGGGTGGTGCGCGAGATTCTGGGCCGCAACGGTGTGAATTTCTGGTGCACCAGCGAGGCGGGCGCGATTGAATGCTGCTGGAACGGGCGGTGGTGGCGGCTGAGTTCGGCCCGGGGCTGGCGATGGGAGATGGACCGGTCGGATGTGCCGTGAAAGGTCGGCTCCGGGTTGGGGACGGTCCGGGACATGGCGCTGGGGTTGCGGGAGGCGACCGGGTGACAGGTTGGGCATTTTGGTTGCCGGCGGGGTTCTGTGTCGCTGCGGAGTGGTGGGAGGGGTGTGGGTTGGGACTGGCTGACGGTTGAGAGAGTGTGCATGATCGAGCCATGCGAAAGATCGGTGGGTTTTGGCTCGTGGTGGGGTCGGTGTTGCTGACCGCGTGGGTTCGGGGGGCTGCAAGCCGGGATGAGTGGGATGCATCGCGCTGGGTGCTCTGGTACCGGCAACCGGCCCGCGAATGGACGGAGGCCCTGCCGGTGGGCAACGGGCGGTTGGGTGCGATGGTGTTTGGCGGGGTTTTGGAGGAGCGGATCCAGTTCAACGAGGACACCCTCTGGCTGGGCGAACCTCGCGACTATTCCCGGCCGGGCGCCTGGCGGCATTTGGAAACGCTGCGCCGGTTGTTGTTTGAGGGACGGCAACGGGAGGCGGAGGAACTGGCCATGCGGGAGTTCATGAGCGTGCCGTTGCGTCAGATGCCGTATCAACCGTTTGCCGATTTGATGCTGCGGTTTGCGGATCGGGGTCCGGTGGTGGCGTATCGGAGGGAACTGAACCTGGACGAGGGGGCGGTGCGGGTTCGTTACGTGGCAGGTGATGCGGCCTTTGAGCGGACGGTGTTTTCGAGTGCTCCGGACCAGGTCCTGGTGGTGCACCTGAGGGTCGATCGGCCGGGGACCCTCTCGTTTCGCGCCGGCTACCGGTGTCCGCACACCAACGCCACGGTCACTGCGCGGGGCGGACGGCAATTGATTCTGGAGGGGCGAGTACGCGACTTCGACGACAGGAACAAGATTCAAATCCTCAATCCGCTGCGGTTTCGGGCCGTTTTGGAGGCTCGTGTGCAGGGCGGGGCGGTGCGGGCCGAGGGTGGTGAACTGGTGGTGGAGCGGGCCGATGAGGTGACGTTGTTGCTGGCGGCGGCCACCAGTTACGTGAATTTTCAGGATGTCTCGGCGGACCCTGCCGGACGATGCGACGCGGTGTTGGAACGGGTGCGTCGCAAGAGTTTTGAAGACCTGTGGCGTGCTCACTTGAAGGAGCATCGGGACCTGTTCCGTCGCGTGACGCTGGATCTGGGGCGGGGTCCGGGGGATGAGTTGCCGACGGACGAACGGCTTCGACGCGCGCGGGACGCTGACGATCCGGGACTGGCGGCGCTGGTGTTCCAGTATGGTCGGTACCTGTTGATTGCGAGCAGCCGGCCGGGGACACAGCCGGCCAACCTGCAGGGGATCTGGAATGAGAGTTTACGGCCGCCCTGGGACAGCAAATACACCTGCAACATCAACGTGGAGATGAACTACTGGCCGGCCGAGGTGACGCACTTGGCGGAGTGCCATGAACCGTTGTTTGATGCGCTGGAGGAGCTGGTGACGTCGGGTCGGCGCACGGCGCGGAATCATTACAATGCGCGGGGCTGGGTGTTGCATCACAATTTCGATCTCTGGCGCGGGACGGCTCCGATCAATCACAGCAATCACGGCATCTGGGTGACCGGGGGTGCGTGGCTGAGCCTGCATTTGTGGGAGCATTATTTGTACGGGCAGGACCGTGAGTTTCTGGCGCGGCGGGCGTATCCCATCATGAAGGAGGCGGCGTTGTTTTTTGTGGATTATCTGGTGGAGGACCCGCGCACGGGTTGGCTCATCAGCGGGCCGTCCAACTCGCCCGAGCAGGGCGGGCTGGTGATGGGGCCGACGATGGACCATCAGATCATCCGTGCGTTGTTTGCCGCGGTGAGCGAGGCGGCGCGGATTCTGGGTCGGGACGAGGCCCTGGCGGCGGAGCTGGACCGGTTGCGTGCGCGCATTGCGCCGAATCAGGTCGGGCGTTGGGGGCAGTTGCAGGAGTGGCTGGAGGACAAGGACGATCCGAACAACAAGCACCGGCACGTCTCGCATCTCTGGGGGGTGTATCCGGGGCATGAGATCAACTGGCGCACGACGAATCTGTTTCAGGCGGCGCGCCGGTCCCTGGTTGCGCGGGGCGACGAGGCCACCGGTTGGAGCATGGGCTGGAAGATCAACCTCTGGGCGCGGTTTCTGGATGGCGATCATGCCTACAAGATTTTGCGGAACCTGCTGGCGCCGGTGGGGAGTCGTGCCGACGGCGGCCTGTACCCGAACCTGTTCGACGCTCATCCGCCCTTCCAAATCGACGGCAACTTTGGGGCCACGGCGGGGATTGCGGAGATGCTGCTTCAGAGTCACCTGAGGGATGAACAGGGGCGCTTCATTTTGCATTTGCTGCCGGCGTTGCCGTCGGTGTGGCCGGAGGGACACGTGCGGGGGTTGCGGGCGCGGGGTGGTTTCGAGGTGGACCTGGCCTGGGCAGCCGGTCGGTTGACGGAGGTGACGGTCCGGAGCCGGCCGGGTCGTGAATGTGTGCTGCTGTACGAGGGTCGGGAGCGACCTCTGCGGCTGCGCCGTGGCGGCAGTGTGACGCTGGACGGTTCGTTGCAGGAGAGGAAGCCGTAGGCCATCCTTTCCGGTCCCGGTGTGTGCGCCGGAGGGCGCCGGGTCTGCGAGTCGGGGATGGTCCGACCGCGATTGTCGGGAAAGGTCGGTGTCATGGACTCACGCACGGAGCTGTTCGCCATTTTGATTTTCGGGCTGACCTATTTGTTGATCAGCGGTCGGCGGCTGAAGGTACTGCCGCTGAACCGGCCGGCTGCGGCTGTGCTGGGCACGGTGTTGATGGTGGTGGCGGGCGTGCTGACGCCCGAGGAGGCCTACCGGGCCGTGGACTATGACACGCTGGTTCTGTTGCTGGGGATGATGTTGATCGCGGCGTACCTGCACCTGGCGGGTTTTTTTGAGTGGTGTGCGGACCGGATCCTGCGGCTGGCGCGGACGCCGGTGCGGTTGCTGGCCGGGTTGATGGTGGTGTCGGGGGTGGCCTCGGCGTTGTTGGTCAATGACACGGTGTGCGTGATGATGACGCCGTTGGTGGTGGCGGTGATGGTGCGCGGGGGATTGCCACTGGCTCCCTATCTGCTGGCGCTGGCCATGAGTGCCAATTTGGGGAGCGTGGCCACGCTGGTGGGCAACCCGCAGAACATGATCATCGGTTCCATGTCGGGGATTTCATTCACCAGCTTTGTGCGGTCGCTGGTGGTGCCGGCGGTTGTGGGGTTGATCGTGGCTTTTGTTGTGTTGTGGCTGGGGTGGCGGCGCGTGTTGCGGGCTGCCCGGATTCGGCGTCCGACAGGGCCGCCTCCGCCGATGGACCGGCGGCTGGTGTTGTTGAGTCTCGGGGTGCTGGCAGGCGTGTTTGGCGGGTTTCTGGCCGGGTGGAACCTGCCGTGGACGGCGCTGGGCGGGGCTGCGCTTTTGATGGTGCTGGCGCGGCGTGACACGCATGAGGTGTTGCGACAGGTGGACTGGCACTTGCTGGTATTCTTTGCCGCGTTGTTTGTGGTGGTGGAGGGGTTCAACCGGACCGGGTTGCCGGACCACTGGTATGCGCACGTGCGGCCGTTGTTTGGTACCACGGCCGCGTCGCAGGCCTGGCACATGGGCTGGTTCTCGGTCGTGGGATCGAACATATTTTCGAACGTGCCGTTCGTGCTGGTAGCAGGCCGCTGGATCCCGAACTTTGCCAACCCGGAGTTGATGTGGAAAGTGATGGCGCTGGCGACCACGTTTGCGGGGAACCTGACGATTTTGGGCTCGGTGGCCAACATCATCGTGGTGGAATCTGCGCGGGGGCATTGCGAGATCGGGTTTTGGGATTATGCGCGCTTCGGCATTCCGGTTACGGTGGTGAGCACCGTGCTGGGCCTTTGCCTGTTGTTGTGGTTGGGATAGAGGGGTTGGGGTCGGGCGGTCTGTGGGGGAGTGTGGCAGCAGACGGCGGTTTCGGGCTGCCGTCGGCGGCCGGCCCCCGGGGAACTGCGGCTTCCGGATTGTCTGGAGGGGACCGGGTCTCCAGAATGGCGGCGATCTGATGAACCCTGTAAGTGCTGTTCAACAAGAGCCCAGGAAACTGCTGGCGGCGAATCGAAGCGAGATCGCCATCCGGATTTTTCGTGCCGCGACCGAATTGGGATTTCGCACGGTTGCCATTTACGCGCAGGAGGACCGGTTTTGCATGCACCGGTTCAAGGCCGATGAGGCCTATGTGGTGGGCGAGGGCAAGGGCCCGGTGGGGGCGTACCTGGACATCGAGGGGATCGTGGGTTTGGCGAAGGAGAAGGGCGTTCACCTGGTCCATCCCGGGTACGGGTTCCTTTCGGAAAACGCGGATTTTGCGCGGGCGTGCCGGGAGGCGGGTCTGATTTTTGTGGGGCCGCGGACGGAGCTGCTGGAGCTGATGGGGGACAAGACGGCGGCGCGGGCGGTGGCCGAGCGGGTGGGGGTGCCGACCCTGCCGGGGACACCGGAGCCGGTGCGGGACCGTCGGGAGGCCTTGCAATGGGCGCGGCGGATTGGTTTTCCGCTGATGATCAAGGCGGCATTTGGCGGGGGCGGCCGGGGCATGCGGGTGGTTCGGGATGCCTCGCAGCTGGAGGTTTTGCTGGCGGAGGCCCGGGCCGAAGCACAGAAGGCCTTCGGCAACCCGGCGGTGTTTCTGGAACGCTACATTCCCCGGGCCAAGCACATTGAGGTGCAGGTTCTGGGCGATCAACACGGCAACGTGGTGCACCTGCATGAACGGGATTGTTCGGTGCAGCGGAGGCATCAAAAGGTCATCGAGGTGGCCCCGGCCGTGGGTTTGGACGAGGAGTTGCGCAGGGCGATTTGCGATGCGGCTCTGCGCATCGCCCGGGAGATCCGGTACGACAATGCGGGAACGATCGAGTTCCTGGTGGACATGGACCGGGGCGAGTGGTTCTTCATCGAGATGAACCCCCGGATCCAGGTCGAGCACACCGTCACCGAGGTGATCACCAACATTGACCTGGTCCGATCGCAAATCCTGGTGGCCCTGGGGCATTCCCTGTTTGATCCCGAGGTGGGGATTCCGCCGCAGGAGGAGATTCCGCGCAACGGCTATGCGATTCAGTGCCGCATTACCACGGAGGATCCGGAGAATCATTTCGCTCCGGATTATGGTCGGATTTTGACCTACCGATCCGCGGGCGGTTTCGGTCTCCGGCTCGACGGGGGGATGGGGTTTGCGGGTGCGGTGATCACCCCGTTCTACGATTCGCTGCTGGTGAAGGTCACGGCTTTTGGTCGGACGTTCGAGATCGCCTGTCAACGGATGGACCGCGCGCTCCGGGAATTCCGCATCCGGGGTGTGAAGACCAACATCCCCTTTCTGGAGAATGTGATCCGGCACGAGGTCTTCCGCCGGGGTGCGGCCACCACCACGATGATTGACGACACGCCGGAGCTGTTCCGGTTCACCCCGCGGCGGGACCGTGCCACCAAGCTGCTGACCTTCCTGGGCGAGGTGATTGTCAACGGCAACCCCCAGGCCAAGGGTTGGCAGCCGAAATCCCTGCCCAGGCCGCGCGTGCCGGCGTGTGATTTACGGCAGCCGCCCCCTCCGGGCACCCGACAGTTGTTGCTGGAGCTGGGACCGAAAAAGTTCAGCGAATGGATTCTGGCGCAGGAGCGTGTGTTGATTACGGACACTACGTTCCGGGACGCACACCAATCCCTGCTGGCCACTCGGCTGCGGACGTATGACATGGAACAGGTGGCCGGCGTGCTGGCGCGGCGCGTGCCCAACCTGTTCAGCCTCGAGATGTGGGGCGGGGCCAAGTTCGACACCTCCATGCGCTTCCTTCACGAGGACCCGTGGGTGCGGTTGCGGCGCCTGCGGGAACAGATCCCCAACATCTGTTTCCAGATGCTCTTTCGCGGGGCCAATGCGGTGGGTTACTCCAATTATCCCGACAACGTGGTGGCGGGTTTTGTAAAACACGCGGCCGCGCAGGGCATCGATCTGTTCCGGATCTTCGATTCCCTGAACTACCTGCCGAACCTGAAGGTTGCGATGGAGGCGGTGCAGGAGACGCACGCCTTGTGCGAGGGTGCCATTTGCTACACGGGTGACATTCTGGATCCGCGCCGGACCAAGTACTCGTTGGAGTATTACCTGAAACTGGCCCGGGAACTGAAACGGATGGGCACGCACATCCTGGGCATCAAGGACATGGCCGGCTTGTGCAAACCGTTTGCCGCCCGGGCGCTGGTGAAGGCGTTGAAGGAGGAGATCGGTCTGCCGGTGCATTTCCACACCCACGACACCAGCGGGATCGCCTCGGCCAGCGTACTGGCGGCGGTTGAGTCCGGGGCGGACATTGTGGACCTGGCGATTGCGCCCTTGTCCGGTTCCACCAGTCAGCCGTGTCTCAATTCGATTGTGGCGGCGCTGCAGCGACATCCGCGCGATACGGGATTGGATCTGGACGCTCTCAATGAGCTGGCCGACTACTGGGAGGTGGTCCGCGAATACTACGCGCCGTTCGACACCTCGCCCCGCTCGGGTAGTGCCCTGGTTTATGTGCATGAGATGCCCGGTGGCCAGTACACCAACCTCAAGGAACAGGCCGCGGCCATGGGGTTGCTGGATCGTTGGCCCGAGATCGAGCGCACCTATGCCGAGGTCAACCAGTTGTTTGGCGACATCGTCAAGGTCACGCCCAGCAGCAAGGTGGTGGGGGACATGACCATTTTCCTGGTGAGCCGCGGGATGAAGCCGGCGGACGTGCTGAAGCTGAAGCCGGGCAGCGTGTCCTTTCCGGAGTCGGTGGTGGACATGCTCATGGGCGGATTGGGTCAACCGCCCGGTGGTTGGCCCCGCAAATTGCAGAAGATCGTGCTGGGCGACCGCAAACCTTACCGGGGCCGGCCCGGGGCGCGTCTCAAACCCATTGACCTGGAGGCTGTGCAGCGGGAGTTGAGCACGCGTCTGCGCCGCGAGGCCACGCTGGATGACGTGTACTCCTACCTGATGTACCCGGACGTGTTTTTGAAGTTCGCAAAGATTCAGGCAACCTATGGCGACCTCTCCGTCCTGCCCACACCGGCGTTCTTCTACGGGATGAAGCCCGGCGAGGAGATCACCGTGGACCTGGAACCGGGCAAGACCCTGTACATTCGGTTGATCAGCGTCGGCCCGGTGGACGACGAGGGCAAACGGGTGGTTGCCTTCGAGCTGAACGGGATGCCGCGCCAGGTCGTGATCGAGGACAAGTCCGTCCAGCCCAGGGTCAAATCCCGACCCAAAGCGGATCCGCAGGATCCCTGGCAGGTGGGTGCCCCGATCCCCGGGGTCATCACCACGTTGCCGATCCGCGTGGGCATGACCGTCCGGAAGGGCGACCGACTGCTGGCCCTGGAGGCGATGAAGATGCAGACCAGTGTTCCGGCACCGCAGGATGCGGAGGTGGCCGAGATCCTGGTGGCTCCCGGTGACGTGGTGGAAGCCAAGGACCTGTTGGTGCGGCTTCGTCCCGTGACCTCCGAAAGTCCCAAGCGCGATTAGCGGTGTGATGAAAAACACCGGGGCGGTGGGAAGACGCGGCCTGTTGTTCAGACCCCTGCAACGCCGCGCGGTTTAAGTCACTGAGTTCTACATCCCGCCGGGTCCGTGTCCGGGCCCGGGACAAACCGTGGGATCTGGCGTCCCGATGGTTCCCGGTGCCTCCCAGCGGGCGTGGCGGGGCCGGAGTGTGTCTTGAAGGGCAATCGGCCGGTGAGCGGGGACCGCAGAAGTGGTAACAGGGCGTAGGGTTTTTGAGAACCGCACAAACGGGCGGAGAAAGCTCCCAGAGACCGGACAGCAGACCGCGGTGCCGAAGTCCCCGGGAGTGGGGTGGTGCCGGGTGCGGACCGGTTGAGCGCAATGTTTCGGAGGTCGTGGAGTGCGAGCCGGGGGAGCCTTTGTCGGAAGTGGAAGCCCGTGGAGAACCGTGCGTGCGGTGGGGTGCCGGCTCCGCTGTGGTGGCGGCCGTGCCCGGAGGGGTGGTCGGTGGTGGATCGGCCTTTGGGGGCGGTAAGGTGGATGCGCGGGGGCGACGTCTGCGTTGCGTACGGGTCGAGAACCCGAAAAACCGGTTCGGCGTTGGGAGAAAACGGTTGCAATCGGCCGATCGGCGGTGGCGGGCCGAGTGCGGGATCCGGACCGCGCCGGATGGGGTCAGGGAGCGAAGGGGCCGCGGCCGGCTCCGGCATGTTGGGTGACCCAGTCCGGAATGCGATGGGGCGGATCCGGGCGCCATGGATACGGCGGCACGAAGACCGAATCCGTTCCGGGCACCAGCAGGACGCGTCGGTCGGACGCCTTCCAGACCGTTCGCACCTCCACGTTTCCGGCGGCGAACAACCGGCCCTGGTCGCCCGTGGTGACGTAGACTTCCCACGGGTTTTGCACGTCTTCGAACCAGTTGAACTCGACGCGGACCTCGGCGAAGAGGCGGGAGCGGATGCAGTACCGGTTGCCCGGGGCGCGGTAGTAATTGTTGAACACGTGCACACGGCCGAAGCGGACCGAGGGCATGCGCTCGAGGCATCCCTGATCCCACCAGTTGTGGTGGTAGGTCACGCGGAGTCGGTCGCGGCAGGCGGTGTCGCGGTCGCTTGCACCGAGGAGGCTGGCGAGGCGGTGCTGGTTGCGCAGGTTTTGGTATCCGAAACGGCACCAGGAGATGGTGACTTCGTCCGTGCCATGGGTCAGGTCCACGAGCCCGTCGCCGCAGTCCATGATGGTGCAGTGGTCGATCCAGACGCGGCGTGCACCATACAGGGTAATGCCATCCTCGGGGGCATTTCGGATGATCAGGTTACGGATGACTACATTGGTGGCATGGCGGAGGAGGAGGGTACCGTTTTGGAGCACCGCGCCCTGACCGGCGCCCACGAGGGTCTTGTCGGATCCGACCCGCACGGTTCGTCCCTGGAGGTTCAGCTCGCCTTCGATACGGAGGACCCTGGGCCCGTCGGCCGAGGCCAGGGCGATCAGTGCCTCCACGGTTCGGACGGGAATCGGCTCCGCGTTTCCGCCGCCCACGGTGGGTGAACCGACGTGGGCGAAACCCACCGGATCGAAGTTTGGCTCTTGGGTGAAGGCCGGGGTGAAGGTGGCGAACCATGCCAGGACGAGAGTGACCCAAGTGGCGCGGGAGGCGGGGGCGGGGCGTGACGGGCCGGGTCTTATGGATCGGGGTTGCATGGGTACGCACGCGGGGAGCTCTGGCGGGTAAACCATGGTCCGAGCTTTGGAGTTGGTCGGTTTCGGTGTTTGGGCTGCTGGCCTCTCAAAGGTGGCGCAGGATTCCCCCGGGTACAAGCTGTGCACCCGGTCGGAGCGGTGTGGGGATGGTTCCTTAACGGTTACGGACTTCTGCATGGTGGGCGGGGCGGATTTACCATGGGTACCGTCCTGGCCGTCTCGGCTCAGTCCAGGATCTTCAAGCTGTAATCGGGCGAGAGTGCGCTGTCCGGTTGAGGGCCTCCGACGGCGTTGTAGAGGAAATCGAAGCGGAACCGGTAGTGGATGAGGTTGGTTCCGGGCGGCACCGGGATTTGGCCTTCCCAACGGTTGCGAACCATCGGGACGGGTCGCAGCGGGAACGACTGGTTGTTGACGATTACTTTCGGGTCGATGCTGTCCCAGCGCAGCGATTGTTGTCGGCTGTTAAAGGCCACTTCGACCGGATAGAGGTTGTTGGGGCTCCTCGGCATTTGCCGAGGGGTCAGGTTGGTGAATGTGGCCGTGCAACCGGTTAGCAACCAAGGTGCCAGCAAAAGTGCCAAAGCCTTCTTCATGTCGCCGGAGGCTGACACGGTTGGCGGAAGCTTGGCAAGGGGATTTGAGCGGCGATGTGGAGCCCGCCGGGGTGTGAGGGGCCATTGGGCGGGCGGGTTTCCGAGGTTTCAGTTGCAGCCAGGGAAAAGCGGGTCGGCAGGGATCTCCGGTTTTGCAGGGTTGATCGGTTATTCGACCTCCCACTCGTAGAGGCCGGCGCTGAAGCCGGGTTGGAGTCGGAGTTCCAATCGTAGTGCCCGGGTGCGCACGGGTTCGAACCTCACGCGTACGGGGTCGGCCTTGCGAATGGCGTAGTCGTCCAAGGCTTGGACGGGCTGCCATTGTCCCTGGGGGTCGCGATAGAGGACGCGCCAGGAGACCGGCAGGCGACATTCGCCGGTGCCGGTGTCATCGAACCAGGACACGGTGACGGCGCGGCATTCCTGCTCGGCGTCGAAGTCGTACTGCAACCATTCGACCGTGCCTTTGCGGGGCCAGAAATCGAATTGGCGGGCCTGGCCGTCGGGGTAATCGGCGGGGTAAAGCTGGTCCCGGATCGGTTCCGGGGACATGCCGCCGCGGGCGAAGGAAACGGACAGCCGGGCGTTGAGTGCGGGTGTGGGTCGTGGTGCGGGCCGGGCGCGGTCGGGCGTCCGAGCCACCCAGACGGTCATGGGGCTCAGGCTGCGGTTGGCCCAGGTGGCGTAGGGGATGGCCGTCAGACGGGTGGGGCGGGTGGTTCGGCCTCCGGATTCGGTCCGGATTACCCGTTGGGCGCCGTCGATTTCCAGGACTGTCACGCCCCCGAGCAGATCGGGTCGGTACCACGCCCTCACACGGGCTTCTCGGGGCAGGACGATGTCGAACACCGATCCCTGGTTGTCAATGCCTTCGAAGGCGTAGACGGTGGGACCACGCTCCAGCGCAACCTGATCGTGCGTGGCGGCGATGCGCGGGTGACCGAGGACACGCCGGACCGGCATGGCAAAGTGAATGCGGACCTCGTCGCCGGCGCACCATTCACGGGTCACGCGCAGGTAGCCCCGATCCAGATCGCGGGCCACCCTGCGACCGTTGACCTCCACCCACCAATCGGCCGGAGACGCGTCCTCGTAGCGGTAGAGGTCGGAGGGAAGCGGTTGGCCGCGTACCCAGCCCGGGATGCGCAGGCAGAGGGTGAAAGGCGTCGGCCGGGCCGGATGGAGTCGCAAGCGGATGTCCCCGTTCCACGGATAATCCGTGCTTTGTTCCAGCCGCAGGGGGACGTTGCTGATGGAGGTTTCCAGCAGGCTGGCACCGTACAGGTTGACGAACAAGCGGTCGCCCTGGAGCGCATAAAAGTATCCTCCCAGGGAAGCGAGCAGGCGGAAGATGTTCGGCGGACAACAGGCGCAGCCGAACCAGGGCGAGCGACCGTAGGTGCCGTCGGCTTCCAACGGGTTTGGGTAAAAGAAGCGGTCACCCGCGAGACTGACGCCGCTGAGTGCGCCGTTGTAGAGGGTGCGTTCGAAGACGTCCATGTAACGGCCGTCGCCGGTCATGAGAAACATGCGATGGCTCCAGAACAGGAACGCGACGGCGGCGCAGGTTTCATTGTAACAGCGGTGGGGCAGCTCGTAGGCCTCGCCGTAGGCCTCGCCCGAGGCCCGGGCGCCGCAGCCACCGGTGAGGTGGAGTTTGGTGCCGACCACGTCGTCCCAGAGCCGCACGATGGCGTTCCAGTAGGTGGTGTCTCCGCCGAGGGCGGCCACGTCGGCCATGCCGCAATAGAGGTAATTGGCCCGGACTGCGTGACCCACGGCTTCCCGTTGTTGCACCACGGGGAGGTGATCCTGGCTGTAGGTTCGACCGCTCTGGCCGCGGCATTCCAGGAAAAACCGTGCCAGGGTCAGCCAGCGGGCGTCGCCCGTCACCCGATACAGCTTGGCCAGCCCCATTTCGATGACCGGATGCCCGGGTGCAATGCGGGGTTCGCCGTCGCCGAAGTCCCGCCACAGCAGTTCGGCACTTTTCAGGCAAACGTCCAGCAACGACCGGGATCCGGTGGCCAGGGAATGGGCCACGCCGGCCTCATACAAATGTCCCAGATTGTAGAGCTCGTGGCTGAGCTCCGGGGATTTGACCCAGCGTTCCTTTCCGATCCACGGGTGGGCCGGTTCGTCCGGGTGCATGGTGCGCCAGGTGTACAGGTAACCGTCCGGCTCCTGGGCGGCGGCGATCCGTTGGATCATTGCTTCCAGGCGCTCCGCCAGCGCCGGATCGCGGTGCAGGGCCAGGCAGAACGAGGCACCCTCGATTGCCTTGTACACGTCCGAGTCATCGAAGGGGAATTCGGTGGGCGGTTTGATCTGGTAGTTGGTTTCGCCGGCGGCCCGTCGGCGCATGACTTCTGCGGCGAGGTCGAAGTTCTTGAGTCGGCCGGAGACCTCCAACTGCTGGAGGGCAAAGGGGAGGGTGACGAGCCGGTTGGTGGCCTGGCGGGCGGCGAGGTAACCGGAGGTCAGTTGGACCCGGGTGAAGGGGACCGGCTGCACCGGGTAATCCGCTGCGAGCCGTGCCGGGATCCCAAGGAGGGCCGTCAGAAGAAGCAGGCTAAACGCGCGCATCGCTGTGCAGGCTGGGTGGCCCGTGCCGGGGCTGTCAACCTCCAATTCCCGCGTCCCTTACAGGGGCGCTTTCAAGGGCTTGTCAGGGCCGGCTGGGGCCGGAGCCGACCGGACAGCCGGGCTGGTGCCGAGGTGCTGGAATCAGGGCATCCGCGGAGTGGGGACGCCGGGTTGTTCCTTGTGCGGTTGGTGGTCGTGCGAGCTGACCGGTTTCGACCCCGGATTTTCCGTGTGTCTCCCGGCCATGTGCGGGGACGGTTTTCCGGCTTGGGCGTCCCGGCGGGCGGGCCTACCCTTGGTTCCGTGCCCGAGGACGACCTGTTCAATCGCGCGCGGAAGGAGGAGGCGGTTGCCGACGCAACGGCGTCGGTTTCGATACCGCCCACCATGCCTTTGGCGGCCCGGATGCGGCCGCGGACGCTGGATGAGTTTGTCGGGCAAACTCACATCCTGGGGCCCGGCCGGTTGCTGCGCCGGGCGATCGAGGCCGATCGCATCCAATCGCTCATCCTGTACGGCCCGCCCGGGACGGGGAAAACCTCGCTGGCCGAAATCATCGCCCGCCATACCCGTTCGCATTTCGAACGGTTGAGCGGGGTGGAAACCGGGGTGGCGGAGGTGCGCCGGGTGCTGGCTGCTGCTGCGCATCGCCTGGAACGGACGGGTCGGCCCACCGTGTTGTTTCTGGACGAGATTCACCGGTTGAACCGTGCCCAGCAGGACGTGCTGTTGCCGGAGGTTGAGTCGGGTGTGATCCGTCTGATTGGTGCGACAACCGAGAATCCATTTTTCTTCGTGAATGCGCCGTTGGTGTCGCGGTCGCAGATTTTCGAGCTCCAACCCCTCACGGAGGAGGAGTTGCTGGTGCTGATGCGCCGGGCCCTTGCGGATGCCGAGCGGGGGCTGGGGCATATGCGGGTGGAGGTCAGTGAGGAGGCGTTACGTCACCTGGCGCGCGTGGCTGATGGCGATGCGCGCAAGGCGCTCAACGCGCTGGAGATTGCCGCTTTGACCACCCCGCCCGGACCGGACGGGATCATCCGGGTGGACCTGACCGCCGCCGAGCAGAGCATCCAGAAAAAAGCGGTGGTGTACGATGCGGCCGGGGACGCGCATTACGACACCATTTCGGCCTTCATCAAATCGCTGCGGGGCAGCGATCCGGACGCTGCCCTGTACTGGCTTGCCAAGATGATCCATGCGGGTGAGGACCCCCGATTCATTGCGCGCCGGCTGGTGATCTGTGCGGCCGAGGACGTGGGCCTGGCCGATCCCATGGCGCTGGTGTTGGCCGTGGCGGCGCAGCAGGCTGCCGAACGGGTGGGCTGGCCCGAGGCCCGCATCCCCCTGGCGGAGGCCACCGTGTATATCGCCACCGCCTACAAGAGCAACAGCGCCTACAAGGCCATTGAGGCGGCTCTGGCCGACGTCCGACAGAACCGCACGCAGCCGGTTCCGCGCCATCTGCGGGACACCCACTATCGGGGCGCGGAACGGTTGGGCCACGGCGTGGGTTACCAGTACCCGCACGATCATCCCGGGCATTTCGTGCCCCAGGATTACCTGGGCGTGGACAAGGTGTTTTACGAGCCCGGCGACCAGGGGGCCGAAAAACGGATTCAGGAACGCCTTCGGTACTGGCGCAGCCTGCGGGAGGGCGGTGGGCCGCCGGCTTCCACCCCGCCCCGGAACAACGCGGAATGACCCATGATCCCGCCGGATCCGACCGCGATCGAAAGGCTCAAGGCCCGGTGGCGCGCGGAAATGCGGCATCGCCTGGCGGCGATGCCCGAGGCCGATCGAATGGCCGAGTCTTGCAGGATTTGTGAAGTTTTGGCCGGCAGCCTGCCCTGGCAACGGGCGCGGGTGGTGTTGTTGTACGCACCTTTGCCGGGGGAACCGGACGTGCGGCCGTTGTGGCGGCGAGCGCTGGAGGAGGGCAGGCAACTGGCCTTACCCAGATACGATCCGGTCCGGGACGCCTACGTGCCGGCGCTGGTGACGCGGCCCGAAGAGGACCTGTGCCACGGTCGGTACGGTGTGAAAGAGCCCCGACCCGAACTGCCGGCTCTGAGCTGGGATCAACCGGACCTGATCGTGGTGCCGGGGCTGGCGTTTGATCCGTGGGGCGCGCGGCTGGGACGCGGCGGCGGTCATTACGATCGGATGCTGCACCTGACGCACGGTTTTCGTTGCGGGGTGGCGTTCCGGTGCCAGTGGACCGGGCGTTTGCCCGCACTGCCGCACGACGTGCGCATGCACGCCGTGGTGACCGCCGGCGGGTGGTTTGAAGTGGAATTGAAGGGGCCCGAACCACCCGGACAGGACCCGGCTGTTTCGACCCGGTAAGAGTCCAGTGGCGGTCGGGGGAAAAGGGTGGCTCGATCAGGTGCGGATCTGTCCCTGGCCGTAGCCGATCCACTTGTAGGTGGTCAGTTCCTCCAACCCCATCGGACCGCGCGCGCCCACCTTGTCGGTGCTGATGCCGATTTCGGCGCCCATGCCGAACTCGCCGCCGTCGGTGAAGCGGGTGGAGGCGTTCCAATAAACGGCCGCGGCGTCCACGCCCGCCAGGAACTCTTGTGCGGTTTGTTCGTTGCAGGTGACGATGGCGTCGCTGTGGGCGCTGCCATAGTTGTTGATGTGGGTGATGGCTTCCCGGACGCCGTCGACGACGCGCACGTTCAGGATGAGGTCATTGTATTCGGTGTACCAGTCCTGTTCGGTGGCCGGTCGAAGTTCCAGGGGCGGGTCGCTCTGGAGGCTGCGCAGGGTTTCGAGGGCGGCGGGGCAGGCGCGGATCTGGACCTTGCGCGCGGCCAGGGCGCGGCCGATGCGCGGGAGAAAGGAGGGGGCGATCCTCCGGTCCACCAGGAGGGTTTCCATCGCGTTGCAGACGGCCGGGCGCTGGCATTTGGCGTTCAGCACGATCTGCTCCGCCATGTCCGGGTCCGCCTCACCATCCACGTACACGTGGCAGACTCCCTTGTAATGCTTGATGACGGGCACGCGACTGCATTCGGCCACGGCGCGGATCAGGCCCTCGCCGCCGCGCGGGATGCACAGGTCCACGTACTGGGTGAGCGAAAGCAGGATGGGGATGGCTTCCCGGTCGGTGGTGGGAACCACCTGGATGGCCTGCATGGGGAACCGGTCGCCGAGGGCTTCCCGTCCGGCCGAGACCAGGATTTGTGCGATGAGCTGGTTGGAATGCAGGGCTTCGCGGCCTCCGCGCAGGATGGTGGCGTTGCCGGATTTGAAACAGAGCCCGGCGGCGTCGGCGGTGACGTTGGGGCGTGCCTCGTAAATAATGACGATGACGCCGATGGGCACGGCGACCTTGCGCAATCGCAGTCCGTTGGGCCGGACCCGTTCCTCGAGGATGCGGCCCACGGGATCCGGCAGGTCGGCCACTTCGCGCAGGCCCCGCGCCATGGCGGCGACGCGTTTTTCGTCCAGGCGCAGCCGATCCAGCATGGCCGGGCGCAGCCCTGCGGCCGTGGCGGCTTCCATGTCGCGTCGGTTGGCCTCGAGGAGTGCGGCGGTTTCCCGTTCCAGGGCATCGGCCATGGCGCGCAGGCAACGGTTTTTTTCGTCGGTGGTGAGCAGGGCCAGGGTTCGCGAAGCGGCCCGTGCCTGGCGCGCCAGCTCGGTCAGTTGTTCCTGCAGAGTCATGGGCCCAGCTTAGCGCGGGTCGGGTGCGGCGCAAAGTCAGGTTGAACGTTCGGGCGCTGCGGGGTCTGCAGAGGGGGTTTCGTGTGGATGGGAAACCGTGTTGAACCAGGCGACGAACCGCTGGAGGCCCTCCTCCAGCGGGACCCGGGGTTGATAACCCAGGCGGGTGCCGGCCTTGCGGATGTCGGCGTAGGTGATCGGGACGTCGCCGGGTTGGGCCGGTAACCATTGTCGTTGGGCCGGTTGGCCCAGGGCCTGTTCGAGCAGTTCAATCAGCCGATCCAGCCGCACGGGTCGGGAGTCGCCCAGGTTGAAGATTTCGTAGCCGAACTCGTGCTGCATGCAGGCCTCCACTCCGTCGAGGATGTCCGTAATGAAGGTGTAGTCGCGGGCGGAGGAACCGTCGCCGTAAACCGGGATGGGCCGGCCCTGGCGGATGAGCCGGGCAAACTTGTGGATGGCGAGGTCGGGTCGCTGACGCGGTCCGTAGACGGTGAAGAACCGGAGCATGACGATGTCCAGTCCGTAGACGTGGTGGTAGACGTGGCCCAGGGCTTCGCAGGCGATTTTGCTGGCCGCATAGGGTGAAATGGGGGCGGTGAGCGGGTCATCCTCGGAAAACGGCACCTTGGCGTTGCAGCCATAAACCGAGGAGGAGGAGGCCAGGACCAGCTTGCGCGTGCCGCTCTGGCGCGCGGCTTCCAACACGTGGACCGTCCCCTCAACGTTGACCCGTTGGTAGAGGGCCGGCTGTTCGAGACTGGGTCGCACCCCGGCCCGCGCGGCCAGGTGCACGATCTGGTCGAACCGAACGTCATGACAGAGGGCGCGCAATGGCTCCGGTTCGGTGATGTCGCCCTGGACAAAGGTGAAGCGGTCGGAGGCCCTCGCGATTTCGCGCAGGTTGCGTCGTTTGATGGCCGGATCGTAGAACGGGTCCAGGTTGTCCAGAGCCCACACCCTGTGACCCGCGGCCAGCAACCGCTCACAAAGGTGCGAGCCGATGAACCCGGCACCGCCGGTAACCAGGACCTTCACCGTTTCCTCCCGACAGGGTTGTTGGGTTTGCGTGACAGGATTGACACATCGGGGTCGCGGACCGCGCCCCGCCCCGGGGTCGGGGCATCGATCGTCGGCTTCACGGTTTCAACACGATTTTGCCGAACCAGTCGGCTGAACCTTTCAGCGTGCTTTCCTCCTGCAACCGGTGAGCCCGGGCGGCCTCGGCCAGGGGCAACACGTGCGCGATTCTGACCTGCAACCGGCCTTCGGCCGCCCATTTGGTGATGGCTTCGGCCGCAGGCCGCAGCTCCATGGCCGAGAAGTTGAACATGGCAAAGCCGTACAACGTGAGGTCCTTGACGTAGAATGGTCCGACCGGGAAGGGCGGCCGGGCGTCGCGCCCCGCAAACACCACCATCCGCCCGCGCAACCGGAGCAGCGACACCATCCGGTCGAAATCCGGGTTTCGGCCCGTCTCGACCCACACGTGCACACCCTCCGGCGCAAATTTTCGAATGGCCTCGACCGCCCTCGGGTCGTGATAGTCCAGTGCCAGGTCGGCTCCGAGTTCGCGACATGCCGCCACCTTGGCCGCGTTGCCGGCGAGTGCAACCACGCGCGCCCCGGTCAGCCGCGCCATTTGCACGGCCAGGGAACCGACCGCCCCGCCGGCCCCGCAAATCACCACCGTTTCACCAGGCGCCAGCCGTGCGCGGTCGAACAGCGCCAGGTACGCGGTCACCCCCACCAGCGACAATGCCACGATGGTTTCGTAACTGAGGCCCTCCGGGATGGGGTGAAGCCATTCCTCGTCCACGGCCGCCAGTTCGACAAACGTGCCGGGTCGGCCGCCGAACCCCTGCCCCGTGGCCCATACGCGGTCTCCCGGTTTGAAGCGTCGCACCTCGCTGCCCACCGCCACCACGTCGCCCGCCAGATCGCGCCCCGGAATCCAGGGAAAGGCCGGCACGGCCGGGACCGCCCCGCTGCGGATGTAGGTGTCGATGGGGTTGACGTCCACAGCGCGCACCCTGACCAGGCACTGGTGCGGCCCGGGTGTGGGATCCGGCAGCTCGCCGTACTCGATGACCTCCGGCGGACCGGTTCGCCGAATGAAGGCTGCTTTCATACCCGGTCAGCCAAGCCCGGGCCAACCCGCCGTGTCAAGGCCCCGGTCCCTTCATCGCGCGCGGACAAACACCTTGCCCGGCAACTGCCTGACCAGACGCTTCATTTCCAAGGCCAGCAACGCCACCGAAACCGTCGCCGCAGGAAGGCCGGTGAGACGGATGATTTCGTCCACGGACCGTTCCTCCGGGCCGAGTGCATCCAAAACGCGCTGCTCCGTCTCGGGCAGTTCCAGGGCCGGACCGGGCCCGGGTGGGGCGCCCGACCCGGCACGATTCGAAGGCGGGAACAGGTACTCGAACTCGGTGAGGATGTCCTCTGCGCTCTCGCAGAGTTTGGCGCCTTTTTTGATGAGGTCGTGGCAGCCCTTGCTCTGGGGGGAGTCGATCCGGCCGGGCACGGCAAACACCTGACGGCCGTAATCCACCGCGAAGTTGGCGGTGATCAGCGCCCCGCTGTGCAGGCCGGCTTCCACAACCACGGTGCCCAGGGTCATGCCCGCCACGATCCGGTTGCGGATGGGGAAGCTCTGCCGGTCGGCCGGCCGGTTGAAGGGAAACTGCGTGATGAGCGCGCCCTGGGCGGCGATGCGTTCAAACAGTTCGGCGTTTTCCGGGGGTGTGACCAGGTTGATGCCGGTACCCAGCACCGCCACGGTGCGTCCCTTGGCGTTGAGGGCCCCCTGATGAGCGGCCGTGTCGATTCCCCGCGCCCCGCCGCTGACCACGGTGACACCCACGTAGGCCAGCTGGTAGGCCAGTTTTCGCGCGGCCTCCTGCCCGTAATGCGTGGTCATGCGCGAGCCCACGATCGCCACTGCATTCCTGTCCCGGGGCAGCAGCCGGCCCTTCACATACAGCACCAGGGGCGGGTCGTACACCTGCCGGAGCAGTTCCGGGTACTCCTCATCCTGCGGGATCAAAACTCGGCAACCGAACTCGCGGATCCGCTGCAATTCCCGGCTCAGGTCCACCTGTTCTTCCCATCGTACGATGGACTCGGCAGTTTCCTCCCCGATGCCCTCCACCCGGAGCAGCTCCTCACGGCTGGCCTGAAGGATCCTTGCGGCGGAACCGAAATGGTTGAGCAGGTGCCGGGCCCGGACCGGCCCGATGTGATCAATCATGTTTAGAGCAATGAACGCTTCCCGCTCGTCCATGCCGCAGCTCCCCATACCGCGCCCGTGGCGCCGGAGCAAGCCTGCACGCCCGGCCCGGCTTGCCGGCCCCGCCCGGCCGGGCCCCCGGCCTCAGGCGTCAATCAAGACCTGCCGCACGGTGTCCGGGCGGGTCGGGTCATGCGGCCGGTTGGTGAAGGCGATGAGCACGATGGGCTCCGATCCCGTGTTTTGGATGGCATGAGCCACGCCCGGTGGAAAAACAAATCGCCGGGCTACCCCGGCCGGAACCTCCACCTCCTGCCGCCGCCCCGCCGCCTCCCAACAAACCCGGGCCGGACCGGTCACCAGCAACAGCTCCGTCGTCTCGCGATGGTAATGGTTCCCGCGGACATGGCCCGGCTCGGTCCAGACCACGTGAACGTTCCGGATCCCGTGCAGATCCTGTTCGTCCACCGGCTCGATCACCCACCCGCGTGCGTCGCGGATTACCCTCACCTCGGAGACCGTCACTTCCGGATTCATTACGGCAAGGGTAGCACCGTGGCGGCCGCGTGCGAGTCCCAACCCCGACCGCATCGCTTGCCCCGGCGGCCCTTTTCATGCGGGGGGACCGACCCGGCGAACCCGGCTTTGTGGGCCGCCGGGATTGCGGGCTTGAGATGGGGGGTGAGTCCTGTAAGATGCCCTTACGAGCGGGGCGAGTTTGCCGGGGCACAACCCCGGCAGGAATCGCATCAGCGGGGAACCAACATGAGCACCACGTTGATACCGGATGCAGCAAAGACGGCGCCGGTGAATGCTTTGCCGCACCGCAAACCGGTGCTGTTGATCGTGGACGATGAGGAGGGCCCACGCCAATCGCTGCACGTCATTTTCAAGGACGAGTTCGAGGTGCTGCTGGCCCCGGACGGGCCCACCGCCATTGCTCTGGCCCAACAACATCCCGTGGACGTGGCCATCACGGACATCCGCATGGCCGGCATGTCCGGCATCGAGGTGTTGGAACGTCTCAAGCACGTCAATCCGGGGATCGAGGTGGTGGTCATCACCGCGTACGAGACGACCGAGACCATCCGTCAGGCGCTGCGGCTGCAGGCGTGTGATTACATCAACAAACCGTTTGATGTCGCCACCATCCGGGCGGCGGTGCGACGGGCCCTCCAACGGCACACCCTGGATTACGAACTGCGCAACAACGCCGAACACGTCCAGGCCCTGCGTGCCGAGCTGCAGAACCAGCGGATTTCCGAACAGATCGCCCAAACGCGGGGGGAGATTTACGCCAGCATCATCCACGACATCAACGGCCCGCTGACGGTCATCTCCGGTTACCTCCAGATGCTGAACCAGCGGTTGAGCCAGACCGACCGGTTGGAGGGGCCGGACATGGAGTTTTTGCGCGATCGATTGCGGGTCATCACCCGGCAGGTGACCAACTGCATTGAAATCTCGCGCCGGTACCTGAGCTATCTGAAGCGCGGGGGCGAAGACGCCGTAAGCGGCCGGGTGGAACAGCTGCTGGGCGACCTGGCGCAGTTGGTACGGGTGCACCCCAGTGCGCAGCGGCATCAGTTCGTGCTCGAGCCGGTGGCCGAACCGGTGGCCGTCCGCACCAACGGCACGGATTTCATCCAGGTGTTGTTGAACCTGATCGTCAACGCGTTCCAGTGCACTCCCGAACCGCACCGTGTGGAGGTACGGGGCCGGGTGCTGGAAACGCCACTGGAACTGTCGCAATTCCGCGACGGCCCCCAGACGCGCTTCATCAACATGGAAGGTTTCGACAACACGCTGCCTCTGCTGGCCATGGAGGTCAGCGACAACGGTCCGGGAATGACACCGGAGGTGCTGAGCCGGATCTTCGATCCGTGGTTCACCACCAAGGACCGTCAACAGGGGACCGGGCTGGGACTGAACATTGTCCAGCGACTGGTGAAGGCGGCCCGGGGCGCAGTGCATGTGAAGACGATCCCGGGCCAGGGCACCACGTTCACAGTCTATTTTCCCGCGGTCCGACTGCCCGCTGGAGGGACGGGCGGTGTCTGAGCACCGGCCGGAGAGGACATGGCAGCGGTGGGATCAGCGGACCCTGGAAGGCGGGGAGGGTTGCGCCGGCCCGGGGCGCGTTCGATCCCGGGCGGGGCACGGCACGTCCGAGATCGGGGCAGGGGGCGCGGTTGCGTGAGAGGGTGGCGGCCGTTCATCCGGGGAGGTGAGGTGTGAGCCCTGCGGAGCTGCGCCAGACCACCTACTACTACGAACGCTGGCGCGCGGTGGCCAGCGGCATTCTCGAAACCGCGGGGACGACCTTCCTTTTGCTGATCGCCGTGCGGTGGTTCCAAGCCGGGCCGTGGGCCAAGGCCATGGTCGCAGGGGGCGGAAGCCTGGGATTTCTCCTGTCACCCTGGCTGGTGTCGCGAGTGGAACGGGCGCGGTGGCCGGTGACCCGGGCATCCGCGGCGCTGGCCTTTACGGGGGCCGGGATTCTGTTGGTCATGGCCCTGGTGCATGCACTACCGGTGTACGTGACGGGTGCGGCCATTGCGGTGGCCTGTCTTTCGCTGGCGGTTCCCCTGATGACCCAGGTCTTCCAGGACAATTATCCCGACCACGAGCGGGGCCGGCTTTTCTCGCGCACCGTAATGATCCGGATTGCCGCTGCGGCGGGGTTCAGTGAGCTGGCCGGGCGGGCCCTTTCCGGGCGCATCGAGGCGTGGCCCTGGCTGCTGGTGGTGTTTGCCGGGGCCTTCCTGCTAGCCGGCTGGGCCATGAACCGGTGTCCCTCCCGACCGCTGGAACAGACCGAGGGCACCCACCCGTTCAAGGCCATGCGGTTTGTCCGCCAGGACGCCTTGTTTCGTCGCACGCTGGTGATGTGGATGTTGATGGGGTTCGGCAACCTGATGATGCTGCCCCTGCGGGTCGAGTACCTTGCCAATGAGCGGCACGGGGTCACCGTGGGAGGTGAACCCTTGACCGTGGCCGGGGTGGCATTTTTGACCGGTGTGATCCCCAACCTGGCGCGCCTGGTGATGAGCCCGGTTTGGGGTTGGCTGTTCGACCGGGCCAACTTCTTTGTGCTCCGGATTGTGTTGAACCTGGGGTTTGCACTCGGCATTGGCACCTTTTTCACCAGCGACAGCCTGACCGGCCTGGTGCTGGCCGCGGTGCTGTTCGGCGTTTCCAATGCCGGCGGCGACGTGGCCTGGAGCCTGTGGGTGACAAAGTTTGCCCCGCCCGGTCGGGTGGCCGATTACATGAGCGTGCACACGTTTTTTACGGGCGTCCGGGGTTTGTTGGCGCCCTTGGTCGCGTTTGTTCTGATCGAGCACTGCACCGTGGGTCAGGTGGCTGCGATCAGTGTGGGCCTGATCCTCGCCGGCACGTTGCTGCTGGTGCCGGAGATCCCGGAGGGACGCCGGGGCCGCCGCGCCGAGGCACTGGTGGAGGAAGTGTCGGAATGATCCCCCGCCTCAAGACAGCGTTTCAGGTTGGTGGCCGGGCATCGACCGGATGCGCCGAAGGAAGGCAGCGTCCGGCTGACGTGGACTTCAGCCCCCTTCACCCTCCGTCGCCCGCCGTTCGGACGAGCCCGCAGGTTCCCTGCAGTTGCCGGCAGGGCGTTCAACAACGCCGGGCCGTAGCGGACGCGCTCTGGCAGGCGGCGGTTGCTGCCAGTGGTCCCGCGCCGGGACACGGCAGACCTGGCGATCTCGGTTGCGGGACGTTTTCGGGTTTATACGCCTGGATCGTTGGGCCGATCTCGTCCGAGCGGAGAGCTTTGCCGTGATTCTCCTGCTGGAGTCCGCGCCAAGGGCGGGTGTTGGAGGGTATTTTGGCCGTTGACAGGGGGCGGGGTGGTTTTTATGGTGAGGGGCCCTTGGACTTGAAGCCGGGGCCGCGGCCGGGACGGCCGGCACCGGCGGAAGAAAGGAAGTGATTGACCTTGAGCGAGATCCGACTGAAAAAGGGTGAACCGATCGACAAGGCCCTGCGGCGGCTGAAAAAGAAGCTGGACCGCGAGGGGATCCTGCGCATCGTGCGCAATCATCGGCACTACGAGAAGCCGAGCGAGCGACGCCGGCGCAAAGAGAAGGCGGCGCGGTTTGCCGCCATGCTCAATGCGCGTTACGCCGAGATGTAAGAAACGGTCGTCGCAACGCCGGCTGGAGCCCGTGGAAACGGGCCGGCCGGTTTTCTTTTTTCCAAGGGTCGGGTCCTGAGACGACCCGGCCGGAACGGTGGGGACCATGTACTCGATGTCCACATGCTGGAATTCGCACCGGCACACCGACGGCCGGGCCATGTTGCTCGAGATTCGCGAGCTGGGGTTTGAATATGCCGAGCTCAGCCACGGGATCCGGTTGAGCCTGGTGGAGGGTATCTTGCAGGCGGTTGATGCCGGCGAAATCCGGATCTCCAGTCTCCACAATTTCTGTCCCCTCCCGATGGGGGTCTCGCACGCGGCCCCGAATCTGTTCCAGTTTTCAGCCGAGTCCACCCGCGAACGGGAACTGGCGATCAAGAGCACGCTCAAGACCTTCGATTTTGCGGTACGGGTCGGTGCGCCCCTGGTGGTGCTGCACATGGGCAGCGTGGAGATGAAGGATTACACCGACCGACTGAAAGAACTGGTCGCCGAGGGCCGCCGGGAAACCCCGCGTTACGAGGCGCTGTTGGCCGAGGCGATCGAACAGCGCGAACGGCGCAAGGAACCGTTTGTGGAGCGGGCCTATGAAACCCTGCGCCGGTTGATTCCGGAGGCGGAGGCGCGGGGGCTGCGGTTGGGGATCGAAAACCGCGAGGCGGTCGAGGAGATCCCGTTCGAGACGGATCTGCGGTTCTTTTTCCGGGAGTTTGCCCGGCCCACGGTGGCCTACTGGCACGACACGGGTCACGCCCAGATCAAGGAGGATCTGGGCCTGATCCATCACATGTTGCATTTGGAATCGTTTGCCGATCGGCTGGCCGGGTTCCATATCCACGACGTGAAGCCGCCCTGTCGGGACCACTGTGCGCCGGGGACGGGTCGGGTGGATTTTGCGTCCCTGCGCCCCTGGGTGCGGCCCGAGCATGTGAAAGTGTTCGAGCTGAGTCCGGCCCTGAGCGTGGAAGAGGTGCGGGCCGGCGTGGAATACATCCGGCAGTTGTGGGGTGACGAGTAGGAGTGGGGCCTGTGCGGCAGGCTGCGACCGGGGCCGGACAGGTGCCGGAGGCGGCTGGCCCGGCTCACAGGGGCTGCCCGGTCAAACGTTCGTAGGCTTCCCGGTACTTGGCGGCGGTGGCGGCGACGATTTCGGGCGGCAGGACCGGCCCCGGCGGGGTTTTGTTCCAGTCCAGGCTTTCCAGGTAGTCGCGCACGAATTGTTTGTCGAAGCTGGGCTGGGGCCGACCGGGCTGGTATTGGTCGGCGGGCCAGAACCGGGACGAATCGGGCGTCAGCACTTCGTCAATGAGCATCAACGTCCCTGCGGCCAGGCCGAACTCGAATTTGGTATCGGCGATGAGGATGCCGCGCTGGCGGGCGTAGGCGCGGGCCTCGGTGTAAATGCGCAGGCTCAGGTCTCGCACCTGCCGGGCCAGCCCTTCGCCCAGGATCCGGCAGGCTTCGTCAAACGAGATGTTCTGGTCATGGCCCTCCTGCGCCTTGGTGGACGGGGTGAAGATCGGCTCGGGCAGTTCGTCCGACTCGCGCAAGCCCGCCGGCAGGCGCAGCCCGGCGACCGTCCCGCTCTGGCGGTATTCCTTCCATGCGCTGCCGGCCAGATAACCGCGAACGATGCATTCAATGGGCAGCGGCTGTGCCTTGCGCGCGAGCATCGACCGGCCCCGCAACAGCTCGCCATAGGGTTGCAACCGGGCGGGCAGGGGATCGTCGGGTCCGGCCAACAAATGGTTGGGCACCAATGACTCAAACCTCCGAAACCAGAAACAGGAGATCCGGGTGAGAACCTCCCCCTTTCGGGGAATGCCATTGGGCAGGACCACGTCGAAGGCTGAAATGCGGTCGGTGGCCACCATTAACAACTGATCGCCCAGGTCGAAAATCTCCCGGACTTTGCCGCTGCGCAGTTTGGGGATGCCCGGCAACTGGATTTGCAGCAGAGGTTCGGTCGCCATGCCGGGGATGCTGGGCCCGGCAGACCCGCACGGCAACAGGAAAACAGTTTCCGGGCCTGTCCCCACGGCGCCGGCTTGCCCGGCCAGAGAGGATTACGCCCCCTGGTGGGAGCGGTCGGGGACTTCTGCCGGACCGGTCGAGATGCGGCCGCCGGGGCGCGGCTTCGTTGGTACGAAGGGCCTGGTCGAGCCGCGCCCGCCGTTGGACGGGTGGGGTGATTGATGAAGGGGGGCGCGTCGCAGGACCCGTTTTCTCCAGGGAGGAGAGCATCGAAAGTCGTCCCCGGACCGGGTGCATGGCCGCCGGAGGGCGCCCCTGCGGGACTTGCCAAATGGACGGGAACCCGGCATTGTCGGCCCATATGAAAACCAAGGTCGTGGTGGTCGTGCTTGCTCTGGTGGCTGCGGCACTGGCGATCAGCCTGTGGATGACGCGGCAGAAGGCCAGAGAAGAGCAACAAAAGGCCACGGAAGCGATTTTGTTCCATTCCAACCGCTGGGTTACGGCGGAGACCAACCTGGAGAACGAGCGCCGCCGCAGCGGCGAATTGGAGCGGCAGTTGACCGAGCAACGGCAGGCACTGGCCCAGTTGACCAACGAGTTCAGCCAGCTGTCCGCGCGGTTGCAGCAGACCGAGGGTACCCTGGCCGAAACCCGTTCCCAGCTGGAGACCACGCGGAAGACCCTGGCGGAGCGGGAGGCACGGATTACCGAGCTGGAAAACCAGCGGGGTGAGCTGGATCAGAAGGCCCGCGAGCTGACGCTGGCGTTGACCAACCTGACCCAGCAAATTGCCGAGGTCCAGGCCAGGCTGGCGGCGGCCGAAGGGGACAAGGCGTTTCTGGAACAGGAGTTGAAGCGGCTTTTGGCTGAGAAGGCCGAACTGGAGCGCCAGTTCAATGATCTGGAAACACTGCGCGCCCAAGTGGCCAAGCTGAAAGAAGAACTCAACCTGGCCCGCCGCTTGGAGTGGATCCGGCGTGGCCTGCTGGGTTCCGGCACCGAAGTGCGCGGAGCGACGCTGCTCATGCGCGGTCCGGCCCGACCGGCCTCTCCGCCGGCCGGGAACTATGATTTGAACGTGGAAGTCAGCGCCGACGGCACGGTGCGGGTGATCCCGCCTCTCACCAACGCGCCGGCCACCAATGCACCGGCGCGTTAACGGTCCGGCCTGACGGCTCTGGTGTGGCGGGCACGGCCGCGCCGTGCGGGGCGGGAAATCGCGCGAGGAGGTTCGTCCATGCCGACGTACGAGTACATTTGCGAAAAGTGCGGTCATCAGTTCGAAACGTTCCAGTCCATCACGGAACCGCCCCTGACGGTCTGTCCCCGGGAGCTTTGCGGTCAGAAACGCTGGGGCAAGGGCCGCGTCAAACGGGCCATCAGCGGTGGGGCGGGCTTGCTCTTCAAGGGGAGCGGTTTTTACATCACCGATTATCGCAGCGAAAGTTACAAGCAGGCAGCCAAACGCGAAGCCGCGGTTGCCTCCGGCGGTAACGGCAAGGATGGAGGCAGCTCCGGCAAGGGCGGCTCGGGCAAAAGCGGCAGCTCCGGCTCGGGCAACGGTTCCTCCTGAGCCCGGCCCCTACCGGCGCCGGTCGATGACCCGCGGATTCGGCATGGGCCGGCGTGCCGGCGCCTTCGTATGGGGCACGCTGATTGGGTTGGTCGGCTGGACCGCGCTTCAGGCGGCCGCCCCGACCCCCCAGGTGCTTGTCAGCCAGTCCGGTCAGTTCCGTGTCAGCCGGCCCTTCACGGCTCGATTGCCGGCTGACCTGGAGATGGTCTCCACCAACGCCGCTTTTTTGCGTGTGGACCCGGCACTGCTGGTGGTGACCTGTGAACGCACCCGACAACGGCTGACCCAGGAACTGGGCGGGCTGCCCCCCGGGCGGGACCGCATTCTCATTGCGGTGATTCCGGCAAAAACACCCACGGATGCACTGACGCTCATGGCCGAGCGGCAGCCGGGGGGCTGGACCTATCGAATGGCCGTGCCCGAGGTGGTGCAGCGCCAGCGCCTGTTGGAAGGTCTGGTGGGGGTGATCCTCCTGGAGGTTGCCAACCAGTCGGCCGGGGAAATGTCCACCGACCTGCCCGCATGGCTGGTGGCCGGGTGGGCGGGGCGGCTGCGGGCGTTGGCGGGCGAGGAATTGTTGTTTGCTCCGCCCCGGGCGGGCGGGCCGGTGGCGGTTCAGCGCACCGTGGTGGAGCGTCGCCAGTACGACCCTTTACAGGAGGTCCGTCCCGTGTTGGAGCGCGAAGGTGCGTTGACCTGGCAACAGCTTTGCTGGCCGGGTGGACCCGACAGTCCCGGGCCCGAGAGCGAGTCGTTTCGCGCCAGCGCTCAGCTGCTGGTTCATGAGCTGCTGCGATTGCCGTCCGGTCGGGCCGCCATGGTCGCGTTCATCACTGGTCGGTCGCGGTACTTGAACTGGCAGACGGCTTTTCTGGCGGCCTACAGCAATGCCTTCGCGCGGTTGCTGGACGTGGAAAAATGGTGGGCGGTGCAGGTGGCTTGTTTCCAGCGGGCACCCTCATCACCCGCAATCGCACCCCCTGACGAGTCCGCCTGGCGCAGCCTGCAGGGCGCCCTCAAGGTCCCGGTGGAGGTTCGATCGTCACCGGACGAGCTGCCCATGGCCCAAACCAACTGGTCGTTGCAGGCGGTGATCCGGCATTGGGATTGGTCCCGCCAGCAAGCCGCCCTGCAGGCTTGTATGGCCCGTCTGCAGGCGTTGTCCCCCACGCTCCCCTGGGAGGCGCGGACCATGGCCTGGGCCTACATGCAAACCCTGGGCCGTTACTTGGACCTGCGACCCCGTACGGAGGTCTCCGTACCGGCGGCGGGTCTGCTCCGACCCACGTTGCCGCGGCTGGTCTACGAGACCCTCGAGCAGCTCGACCGCCTGGATGCCGAATTGCAGGCCAACCTTGCCAGGACCCAGCCCCGCCCGGTCGGGCCGGGTGAAAGCAGGGCCGGTTCGGTCGGCATCGTCACCAACGACCTCGGCACCGTCCCGGTGCCGGCAGTCAACGCCCCGACTGCGCGGCCCTGACCGCCCACGCCCGCACCGCCCGTGCCGGCAACGGATGTTGCGCCGCGACCGGCCGGCATTTCGGGAACGAGGGCGGCCCGGCAATATCCCGGGGCTGAATCGGGTTGCGGGCGGGCTCGGCCCCGCAACGCGCTTGCCTCGGCGGGGGTCAGCCCCACGGGCTGGCAAGGACGAACAGCCCCTGTTAGGATGCTGCCGTGAAAAGGACGACTCCCACCCGCGGACCTTCGGTGGTCTCCATGCAAATCGCCAAGCAACTGGCGATCTTTCTCGAAAATAAACCGGGGATGCTCGCCCGGGTTTGTGACGCCCTGGCCGAACACAACATCAACATCTACGCCCTGACCACCAGCGACACGGTGGACCACACGGTGATCCGGATGGTGGTCAGTGACTATCGAAAGGCGCTGCACGTTTTTGAGGAGCGCGGCACCCTGGTGGTGGAGGATGATGTTCTGTTGGTGGAGGGCCGCAATCAACCGGGCAGTCTGGCCACCATCGCGCATGCGCTGGGCGACGCCGGCGTGAACATCGAGTACGCCTACTGCGCCACTGCACCCGGCCAACAGAAGGGATTGCTGGTCCTGCGCGTTCGCGACGTGGCCAAAGCACTCAAGGTCCTCAACCTTCAAACCACCCGCACAACCCCCGCCCACCGGCCGGCCGGCAACTGAGGGAGGTTCCGTCCCATGCACCCGATTCTCTGGGAGGTGAACCTTCGCTGTCTTTTGGCGGAATGCGAGGCAGCCCTGGGGCGACCCGCCGGTTTGTCCGACCTGCCTGATGGGTTGTTGGATTTGTGGAAGGCCCGCGGCGTGACCCATGTCTGGCTCATGGGCTTGTGGCCCACCGGCCCGCGCGCCCGGCGGATCGCGCTGGAACATCCCGACCTCCGGTTGATCTACGACACCGTCCTGCCGGGGTGGCGGCCGGAAGATGTTGCCGGATCGCCTTATGCCCTCGCCGCCTACGAGGTGCCTGAAACCCTGGGGGGCCGGGACGCGTTGCAGCGGCTTCGGGATCGCCTCCACGCGCGAGGCATCGGTCTGCTGCTGGATTTTGTGCCGAATCACGTGGGACTGGATCACGCGTGGGTGCACGAACATCCGGAATGGTTTGTGAACGCGGCCGAGCCGCGCCCGGGCACGTTTGAGGCCCCTTCGACCGGAACCGCGGCTGCGGAGTCAAAATCGGGCTCGACGTCAGCGCCCCGCTGGCTGGCCCACGGCCGCGATCCGTACTTTCCGCCGTGGACCGACACGGCCCAGCTGGATCATCGGTCGCGCGCCACGCGCCGTGCGCTGGTTCAAACCCTGGCCGAACTGGCCGGGCTCTGCGACGGTGTTCGATGTGACATGGCCATGCTGGTGTTGCGATCGGTCTTTCACCGGACATGGTCCGGCTGGCCGATGCCTGCCGATCCGGCCGAGGGCGAGTTCTGGGCCGAAGCCATCGAGACGGTCCGACGCTCACATCCCGGGTTCCTCTTCGTGGCTGAGGCGTATTGGGGTTTGGAAGACCGGCTGCGCGAGTTGGGTTTCGATTACACGTACGACAAGGACCTGTACGACCTTCTCGTCCGGGGCGACGGCCCCGCCATACAACAACACCTCCTGAGCCGGGCTCCCGAGGCATTGGCCGCCGGGGTTCATTTTCTGGAAAACCACGACGAACCGCGGGCCGCCCAGACCCTGCCGGTGCAACGTCACCGGGCCGCCGCCTGGACCGTGATGGCTCTGCCGGGGATGCGATTTCTTCACGACGGACAGTGCGAGGGAGCACGCGCACGGGTGCCCGTCCAATTGCGCCGGCGGCCGGCAGAACCGCCGGATCCCGGGATCGTGCGGATTTATGAGGAAATTTTCCGGATCCTTCCGCCGGCCGGGATCGGCCGCGGGCGCGGAGCGTTCTTAATCCCGCGCGCCGCCTGGCCCGGCAACCCCAGCGGACTGAGTTTCGTGCTGATCTTGTGGCAGGAGCGCCCCGACCGTTTCACTCTCGTGGTCATCAACCATGCGCCGCACCCGGGCCAATGCCGTGCACCATGGCCCGCGGAGGCGGTCGCTGCCCGGCGCTGGCAGGTGCGGGAACATCTCGCCGGCTGGAGCGACCTGCGCGACGGCCCCACACTGGCCGCCGCGGGGATCTACCTGGACCTGCCGGAACACGGTGTTCAGGTGCTCGAGTTTGTCGCGGTGGATTGACGCCACCGGCCCGGCCGATCGCGCACGCCCGGCCGGTCAGTGGGTCGTACAGGAAGGGCGGGCGGGATCCGGGCAGGAAACCCCGGTTTGGCCCGGAGCCACCGCCGCCAGCGCCCGCTGCAGCCGGTTCCAGAGCTCTTGCGGGTCCTCCAATCCCACGGAGAGCCGGATCAGATATCGCGGCACGCCGCAGCTCTCGGCCCAGTCGAGCTCCTGGTAGTGCGCCAGGAGGGTGAACGGACAGGCCAGTGTGAAAACGGTGCCCAGGCTCGGTCCCTTGCACACCTCCAGCCGATCGTAGATGAGCGGGGCCGTTCGGGCCGCATCGTGGGGCAGAAACGTGATCAATGCACCCCAGCCGCCGCCCGGTCGGCGAACCGAATCGTACGCCTCGGCGCATTCCCACCGAGGATACCAGACCCGCGCCACCGCCGGGTGTCGCCGCAGTTGTTCCGCGATCCACAGGCCGTGCGCATTGTGCCGGGCCATCCGGTCCGGAAAGCTCCGGCACCCTTCCAGCACCACCGCGGCGTCCTCCCCCCGGAGCGGCTCGGGATTGACCCTCTCCAGCAGAGCCCGCAGTTGCGCACGCCACGGTGACCGCGGACAACAGATCACCGCGCCACCCATCACATTCCCGGTGCCGGCGATGAACTTGGTCAGGCTGGTTGCGATCAGGTCGGCGAACCCGCCCAGGTCCACGTTCCATGGCGTGGCCACCACGTCGTCCACCACCAGAGGGACCCCGTGTTGGCGTAGCAACGGACTGATGCGCCGAAGATCGGCCGAGCCGAGCAGCGGGTTGCCGGGTACTTCACAAAAACAAGCGGCCACGTGCCGGCGTCGCAGCAGCAGTTCCAAATCCTCCGCCGCGGTTCGAAGGTCATGCAACAGGGTGGCCCCGTGGCCGAATTTCTCCTGGAGCTTTAGCGTGTCCACGTACGGAAAACCGATCTGCACGGTGGGCAACCCCGGCCGGAGGGCTTGCACGGCCCGCAACGCCGCCCACTGTGCCGCCATGCCCGTTGGCGTCAGGATTACATCCGATTCTTCGCAGTCGTAAAACCCGGCCAGGCAGCGGCGCAACTCACGACGAATCTCGGCCGCCTCGGCCGGTTCCCGCCGTCCCGCCAACAGGCTTTCAGCCTGTCGGGTGGAGACGATCCGACCTGTGTGTTGCCAGAAAGCCTTCAGCGCAGGCGCGCCGGCTTCGGTCGTAACCACAATGGGCACCGGATCCACCAGGCGGACCTCCGCGGCCGCCCCGCTCTGGCGTCGGATGTAGGCGGCTGCGTCCTCCGCGGCGGCCAGGGAGGGGAACGGCAGGGCGGGGAGCTGCGAACCGACACGGCTGCGCACCAGCTCCATCACCGGTTGCGGGATCACAAACCGCGGGTAACCCGCCTGGAGCCGGTTGATCACTTCCGGCCGTTTTTCCTCGTACCCGACCACGTCCTCCCACCGCGGCAGGGCCACCGAGACCGCATGCGGGTCCGGCGGAATGGGCCGACCCAGCTCTTCCGGCCGCCACAACGGCCGCTGCAACAAATCGTATGCGCTCATCCTCCAAAGTAGCGTTCGTGACGGCCAACCTTAGCCGGTCCGTCTCCTCCCGCCAATGCCGGAGCCGTGGGTCGTTCAGGTCCCGCTTTCTCCGCGGTTTGGGGTCGCGGGCCACGCACGGGCCCGGGGCCGGGGGAGGTATGCTGCTCATGCCAGGCCGTGCGCCCGGGCCTTGCGGATTCGGCAGGCGACCCTCCCTCCGCAACGGGCTTTCGCATGGGGCCGAGCCCTGGCGGACCGTTCCGGTTGATCGCGGCAGGAGCAGGGTGCAGCGGGCAAGGTTGATGATTCAGGGAATCGACACCGGCTTTCAGAACTGTTTACGGTCGCACGCAGGGTACGGTGCCACGGTGGAGGGCACGGCTGCGGGCCTCTGCGGCTCCGGGGGAGAGCCACCGGTTTATCGGGTCCCGCGCGCGGCGTCGGGGACAAACCGGTGCAAGGTTCGATCCGGTCGCACGAAGACCGGCGTGGTCAGTTTGAACGGCGTGTTCAGCGGCCCTGCGTAGGTCAATTCCACCAGGGCGGCCGTCCAGCCCCGGTCCGGTTCCGGGATCCGAACCGAGAAGTGCCCGTCCTCGGAGGTCAAAGGCCGGGCCGACCAGTTGGTGCCGAAGGTTTCCAGGCGGAAATCCCGTGCCTCGGGATTGGTCGCCTGCCAGAGCTGAGCCTGCAGGGGGCGGGTTTCGCTCACCACCTCCAGAAGACCGTCCGACCCGAAATGCCACCGGAGCCGCGGGCGCGGCCGGTCTTCGAGGATCGAACCGTAGAACGCCTTCAGGGTGTCAAAGGCGTCGGTGCGGCGGAGTGAGTGATCCGCGTTGGGCACGTATCGGAGCAGTTTTTCCCCGGGCAAATCGTCGAAATAAAACCGGGACGAGTCCGGCAGGAAGAACTGGTCACCCGTGGCGTTGAGGATGAGCTTCGGCATGGTCAACCGGCTGCGGTAGCTGTAGGGATCTTCAATGGCCAACAGGGCCCTCATTTCGCGGGACCCCATCCAGTTCATGATGCCGTGGCGCACGTAATCGCCCACGGCCGGGGCCCAAAAGCCGTACGCGGCGTAGTGGTGTTGCATCGAGGCTTCCACGTTCAACACATCAATCACGACCGGCACAATGGCCACCACGCGATCGTCCACCGCCGCCGTGGTCCAGGTGGTCCAGCCGCGTTTGGACGCGCCCGCCACCACAAACCGGTCCACCTTGTGCCCGCCCCCGGCCGATCCGGCACAAAACGCCGTGATGGCGTCCATGGCGCGCACGGCTGCCTTGGTCATGGGCAGGCGCGCCGGCCAGCGCTCATCGCCGGTCCGCAAAAATTGGTCCCAGGTGTATGCAATCAGGTCATCCTCCACCCGTTCCTGACCGTCACCATGGAAGACCAGCGGTTGGTTCGGCACGTTGCGGAGTTCGGCCACCACCGAACGCGTTTCCACCGCCAACCGGGCCAGATTCCCGTCCATGTTCGAGGGCGGTTCAGCCTGGTTGCGACCTCCGCCGATGAACAGCAGGCCTGTCTGGTGCCGGACCTCGCGCGGCACCGCCACCAGCAGCCAATGTTCCCAAATCGTTCGATTGACCTCCGAGGGGCTGCGCCAGGACTGGGAGGTCAGCTTCAGGCAATAGACCGTCCCTGCCGTTGTCTCCTGCTGCTGCACCACTTCAAACCGATAGTTTTCGTCCGGGGCGGCCACGTACCGATCCAGAGCGGTCTGTTGTTCGGGGCGCGTCTCCCGCAGCCCGGCCAACGCCGTCCAGCCGGCCAGCAAAAGTCCGACCCAGCCCACTCGGCGGGCACCGCGCGAGGGCGCGCAGCGGTTTCGGCCGGAGGGGCCGGAACCGAACCCTCCACCTGCCGCCCCCCCGTGAAGGAGGTCGGCCGGTTGTGGAGCCGGCTCCTGTGCGATGGGCGCAGCAAATAGCCCTGCTGATTGAAATGAAAAGGAGGTTTGTCGAGGTCCGGGATGAGTTGAGGATTGCCAGGTCACAGCCCCAGCATAGGGAAGGGTGTTGAGGGGGCAACCGGTTTTTGCAGAGGGCGGGGTCCCGCCCCAAACCTTAGCCATCGCCTGAGGTATTGCACCGGCGGGTGAAGATTTTTTGGGTTCGGCGTTGAATATC
>NZ_JAAKYA010000024.1 GCF_011044775.1 Limisphaera ngatamarikiensis
GCTTCGTCGTTTGAGGGTTGCGGGCTTTGGTCATCGGCTCTGGTTGTCGAACGTCACGGGCGTTACTGCGGCCGGCCGGCAGGCAGTGGTGGATCCACTGCCCCCAGCGCGCCGGCGCACAGGGCGGCGATCAGCGGGAAGACCTCTGGCCGCCTTGCGGTGGTAGCCCAACAAGCTGACCGCTGGGTCGAGCAGTTGACGTTTGTAGAGGCTGCCGGCCCGGGCGTGGGCACGCCGCAGTTAGGTCAGCACCTCGCGTCTGGTTTGTGCGCTCGTTTGGGTGTTCATGGCGGGTAACAGTTACTTTTGGCGCAACGACCCGTTTCGACACGGCAAACGAGCCCTCCCCGCTTGGGTACCAGTCTTTTTGGCTCAAATCGACCGTCCTTTGTCGGGTCGGGAAAGAGTTTTCCTGCGGCCCCGGCTCGATTAGATTGCTGGCAGTGTCCGCCATGGCATGGATGAGCCGTTTTTGGGCCACGCCGGGCCGCCGAACCGCCTCGGTGGCAGTGTCGCTTTTTGCCCTGGACCAGCTTACCAAGGCGTGGGTGCTCGGCCGGCTTCCCTACGGCGAAGAGCAATCCGTTGTGCACGGCTTTTTCAAGCTGGTGCACTGGGGCAACACGGGCGCGGCTTGGAGCCTGCTGCGCGGCTACAACGATCTGTTGGCCCTGGTGGCCATCCTTGCACTGGTCCTGCTCTGGTGGTACAGGCACCATTTCGAGCTTCAATCCCTCGGTGGACAGGTGGCCTTCGGGGCGGTCCTCGGCGGCATTGCCGGCAACCTGCTGGACCGTCTCCGCGTGGGGCATGTGATCGACTTTCTCTACTTTTACCTGCCGCGGTCCGACGGCACCGAATGGGGGTTCCCGGCCTTCAATGTGGCCGACAGCGCCATCTGCCTGGGCGTGGCCACCCTGTTTTGGCTTTCCTGGCGGGCCGGGGCCCGGCTCAAACCCCGGGACAGCGTCCCCGAGGCGCCTTCACCCGACTCAACCTCCACGCCACCGCCGCCTTCCCCTCCGTCCACACCATGAAGACCCTGACAGCCCCGAACTCGCGCCGTTTCCGTACCGCAGTCGACCCGGCCCATGGGTTGCATGACACCCGCTGAAACGCGCGCCCACGGTTCGGACCCATGCCCACGCTCGAAACCTTCATCATCGAAGAATCGGCCCCGGGAGAACGATTCGACGTGTTCCTCCACCGCCGGTATCCGGCCCTGTCCCGGTCCGCCATTCAACGCCTCATCGAACAGGGCGCCGTCAAGGTCAACGGGCGCCCCGTCAAACCGACCCACAGCCCCCGTGCCGGGGAACAGGTTGAGGTTGAATGGCCCGACCCCAAACCGGCCACTCTTGAACCGGTCGCCATCCCGCTCGACATCCTCTACGAAGACGACTGCCTCGTCGTCATCAACAAGCCGGCGGGTCTGGTGGTTCACCCGGCCGCCGGTCACGAAACCCACACCCTTGTCCACGCACTCCTCCACCACTGCGCCGGCCGACTCAGCGGTGTGGGCGGCGTCAGCCGGCCCGGCATCGTGCATCGCTTGGACAAGGATACCAGCGGGGTCATGGTCGTGGCCAAAACGGATGCCGCGCACCTGGCCTTGGCCCGCCAGTTTGCCGAACGCCGGGTCCTCAAGGTCTACCACGCCATCGTCTGCGGCCAACTGCCCCACGACACCGGCGAAATCCGGGCCGCCATTGCGCGACACCCTTCCCACCGCAAGTGCATGACCGTCTGCGAGGAACGCGGCCGGGAGGCCCACACCAGCTACCGCGTGCTCGAGCGCCTGGCCGATGCCACCCTTGTGGAAGCCCGGCTTCATACCGGGCGCACCCACCAGGTCCGCGTGCATTTCCAGCACCTGGGCCATCCGCTGGTGGGCGATCCCGTTTACGGTCGCCGCGCCAACCGGCGCCTGGCCGAACGCCTGGGCTTTGAACCCGCACGCCAGATGCTTCATGCCACCCAGCTGACCCTTGCCCACCCGCGGACCGGCGAGTCCATGACCTGGGAAGCCCCCTGGCCGGCCGATTTCCAGGACACGCTCCGTCACCTCCGGGCCGTCAGCCGGGCTGAAACCACCCGAACCACCCGGCCCCCGGCCGAAATCACCTGACCTTCCCGCTCATGTGGACCCTGCCCAATCTCCTGAGCCTTTTCCGACTCCTGTCGGTTCCGGTGCTTCTTGCCCTGGCGGCTCATGGTTCGCACCGACCCTTTTTGGTCCTCCTGGTCCTGGGCCTGATGTCGGACGGGGTGGACGGGTATCTTGCCCGGCGATGGAATCAACACAGCGACCTGGGCGCCCGACTCGACAGTTGGGCTGACATGGCGACGTGGCTGGCGTTGCCGCCCTGTGGTTGGTGGCTGCGCCCCGAAGCGCTGGCACCGGAACTGCCCTGGCTGTGCAGCGGCCTGGCCGCTTATCTCCTCTCCGTGGCCGTCGGTTGGTTCCGGTTCCGTCGCCTGATCGCGTACCACACCTGGGGCGCCAAGGCTCTCAGTTTCCTGGCCGGCGCATCCGTACTCATTTTCTTTGCCCACGGACCCGGCTGGGTGCTCCGGTTGTTGGTCCCGCTGGTCATGCTCTCGGCACTGGAAGAGATCGTGATCACCTGCCTGCTCCCGGACTACCGCACCAACGTCCCCACCGCCTGGCACGCATGGCGCCTGCGCAAGCGCATCCATAACCCGATCCAGTCCCCACCCGCACCGCAACCCTCCATTCGTCACGCGGACCTGCCCTGAACGAGATCGGGCCTCGCCGAGGCGCCAATCCTGCCCGATCGGACGGCAGGTGCCGGAGCGTTGCATTCGTTGGGGAAGGGACCTGCCCGCTGCGCGGGGCCGGGTCGGCCCGCTTGCGGCGTGGCGGCGATTTGCCCGGCACCGGCCGCGGTGTTACCGGCCGTGCTCCGGTTGGAAAGGCCTGTTCCGCCGTTGCAGGCTCGAGGCGGGTTGCGACGCGCCGACGCCGGTTTCGGACAAAAGCAAAGGCCGCACCGGTCCTGTGACGCCCCCGCACCCAAAACGGCTTGCCGGGCTCCAGCGCGATTCATTAACTGGGGTCATGACTGCACAGCGCGTGCGGGTTGCGCCTTCATCGTCAGACCCATCGTTCCCGCTCGAGTCGTACATGGCCGAGCGGACCCGGTGGATTGACCGCGGGCTCCGAAAGTTCCTGCCCCCGCCGGGTACCCGGCCGGCCACGATCCACCGGGCCATGCATTATTCGTTGTTTGCCGGCGGCAAACGTATCCGGCCCATCCTCTGCCTGGCAGCGGCCGAGGCTTGCGGCGGTGATCCCGCGGAAGCCCTGCCCCTGGCCTGCGCCGTTGAGTGCATCCACACCTACTCGCTGGTGCATGACGACCTACCTGCCATGGACAATGACGATTTCCGGCGCGGCCGGCCCACCTGCCACAAGGTCTTTGGCGAAGGGATCGCCGTGCTGGCCGGGGACGCCCTCCTCACCGTGGCATTCGAAATCGCCGCGCAGAGCCGGGGCTGGCCGCGGTACCCGCACCGGCAGTTGATCCTCGAACTGGCCCGCGCAGCCGGGTCCCGACAGCTCATCGCCGGCCAGGTGGCCGACCTGGAGAGCGAAGGGAAATCCATTCCGCTGCGCGACCTGCGCTTCATTCACGAGCGCAAGACCTCCGCCCTGCTCTGCTGCGCCGTGCGGCTGGGCGGCATGAGCGCCAACTGCACCCCCAAACAACTCGACGCCCTCACCCGATTCGGCTCCAACGTGGGCCTGGCGTTCCAGGTCATTGACGACATCCTCGACATCACCCAGACGAGCGAAAAACTGGGTAAAACGGCCGGCAAAGACGTAAAGGCACAGAAGGCCACCTACCCGGCGCTGGTGGGATTGGAACGAAGCAAACAAATCGCCGAGCAGCTCACCCAAAAGGCATTTGCTGCGTTGGAACCCTTTGGCCGGCGGGGGACCGCCCTTCGTGCACTGGCCGAGTTTCTCCTGCGCCGCGACCGGTGAGGACCGCGCCCGAGCCGCGTCTTTCCGCTCGCCGGTCCTCCTCCGCGGACATGTTCGGTGCACTTGCGAACCCCGAACCTCACGGGGTCATCGGGCGACTGCTCCGGTCCGGGCACCCGAAGGCTCAGGTTGCGCGACCGAACTTCCGTTCCAGCTCTCGATAGCTCAGCTCGATCAAGGTGGGCCGGCCGTGCGGACAGGTGTATGGCATCCGACATCGGCGGAGCGACTCCAGCAGGTTGAGCAGTTCGGGTTCGGAAAGTGGGTCGCGGGCCTTGACGGCGTGCCGGCACACGGTTTTGGCTACCACCGGTTCGCCCAGACGCAGCGTGTTCAATTCCCGGCCCGCCGCCTGCAGTTCATCCACCAGATCCAGCAAAAATCGCCGCGGATCCGTCACCCGCACAAAGGGGGGCAACGCATCCAGCAAAAAGGAGCGGGTTCCGAACTCGCTCACCCCCACGCCCAGCCGGCCGAGCACCTCGAGTTGTTCGCGCAAAAAGGCCGCATCGCGCGGGGGCAGTTCGATCGCCTCGGGCAGGAGCAGCTTTTGCGAGGGTGCACGGCCGTCGCGTTCCAGCCGGTCCAGCATCTCCTCAAACAACACCCGTTCGTGGGCGGCGTGTTGATCCATCAACACCAGGCCACGGTCGGACTCGAACACCACGTACAAGCGGCCCACCACGCCCAGGTACCGGAGCGGCACGTCCACGAGTGGCACCGGTCCGGCGGCCGGCGAGGGCGCCGGTTCGCGGCCCCCGGGTTCTGCCATCGGCGAGGACGCCGGCGCGGCCACGGATGATTCGGGCGCGGCCGCGGGCGCGCCGGCCGCCGGGGCGGTCGGGTGCCCGGACATGGCTTCGGCCCCCTGGCGGTTCATCCCCGGGGCCATCGGCTGCCGTTGCTGTTGGGTTTCGGCTGTTGGCCGCGGTGCCGAGGGGGCGAGCGCGGACCCGCGCGTTGTTCCGGTTGCGACCGGTGTACCGGTGGCGGGGCCACTGCCGGACACGGGACCCACGGCCGGTGGTTTGGGCGGTGGCGAGCCCTCGACCCTGTGCACGGACAGGCCGGGAAGAGAGCCTTCAAGCTGCGGCTGTGCGGCCGGCGCAGGGGCCGACGTCGTCGTGCCGGCAGACGGGCCTCTCGGGACCGGGCGTGTGTGAAAGGCCAGCAGGGTTTCCCGCACGGCGGTGGTGACGGCGCGGCGCACAGCCCATTCGCGATGGAATTTCACCTCCCGTTTGGCGGGGTGGATGTTCACGTCCACGGCGGCCGGATCCAGCTCCAAAAACAGGCAGCACACAGGGTAGCGCCCCTTCATGAGCGCGGTGTGATAGCCTTCGAGGAGTGCATGGTTCAGCGCGCGGCTTTCCACGGGCCGGCGGTTGACGAACAGGTGTTGATCGGCCCGGGTGGCGCGGGAAACGCCCGGCGCGCCGATCAGGCCCCAGACCCGGATGGATGGATCCGAATCGGGCTCTGCATCGTCGGCCGCGGCCTCCGCTCCGGCCTCGGCCGGCCACACGAAATCCACGGCCAGGAAGGATTCGTCCGTTCCGTAGAGCGCGCGCCATCGCTCCTTCAGGGCTGCCAGACGTCCGGCGGGGTCGGAACCGCAGGGGATCGCGGGCAACTGCCACAAGGTTCGCCCATCCTTGATGAATGTGAACGCCACCTCGGGATGCGCTAGGGCCGCCAACAGGACCACGTGCTGGGCGTGAGCGGACTCGGTTTCCTCGCTGCGCAGGAACTTGCGTCGGGCCGGGACATTGAAAAACAGCTGCCGCACCTCCACGACCGTCCCCGGGGGCGTCCCTGCGGCCTGGACCTCCAGGATTTTGCCTCCGTGCACGAGGATGCGCGTGCCCTCGGGCTGGTCGCCCTCCCGCTCGCGCGTGACCAACGTGAACCGGCTGACGCTGGCAATGCTGGGCAGGGCCTCGCCCCGAAAGCCCAGGGTTCGGATGGCAAACAGGTCCTCGGCCGACCGGATCTTGCTGGTGGCGTGTCGCTCCAGTGACAGCAACGCGTCGTCCCGGCTCATCCCGATGCCGTCGTCGGAGACGCGGATGAGGCTCCGGCCACCGGCTTGGATTTCCACGACAATTTTGCGCGCGTCGGCGTCCAGTGCGTTTTCCACCAGCTCCTTGACCACGCTGGCCGGACGCTCGATCACTTCGCCGGCCGCGATTTGGTTGGCGACCGTCTCGGGCAACAGCCGGATGCGGTTCATGCGCCAGGGACCAAACGCCGGCAGGGACCGGGAGTCATGGACGGTTGCGTTGACATCGTCGCCCATTGTAGGGGGCGGTCCTTTGGGGTAAACACCGGACCCGGCGCCGGGGATGGCAGGGGATCCGAGCGAGGCTCTTCCGCCGCTGCGCAACCGGTTGAGCTGGCGGACGGGCGTGCCCGTTCGCGTCCGTGACGAACCTTACCTTGGGCCGCGGGGACGGCCGCCCGCCACACACCCCTTGGAATACCCGCCGCGTTCAACGTTCCACGGGAACGCGGACGATGATCAGCGCATGGGAGGGCACCGTAATTTCGGCCTGCGGCGAACCGATGTTCACCGGCCAGTCCCGGGGCGCCACGCGGGTGGGGTGTTCAAAATCGTTTTCATCCCCCAGGGTTTCGCCGCGCATGATCCAGCCGCGGCTGCCGGGTCGGACCTGTTTCACGCCCTCAAGGCTCATCTGGACGGTTCGTTCATACGGCGCGGCATTGACCAGTTTGAGGATGACCTCGCCGGTTGTTTCGTCCGAGACCGCGCTGGCATAGAAACCGTCCTGGACCGGCACCTTCACGTCCACTGCATGGATCAGCCGGCCGTCCAGATAACATTCGATGCGCGGGCCGCGCAAAACCACCCGGATGTCGTACCATCGGCCGGTCTCAATGGAGCCGGGCACCTGCTCCACCAACTGCTCCTGCACGCCCAGCCAGGATTGGATGCCATGCCGCGTGTTGCCCCAGCCGCCGATGTTCCATTGTACGCGCGTGTTCTGGAAGGCATCCCGGAAGACGACCAGGAATCCCTCGTCCCCGGCAATCTTGCGAGCCTTGACCTCCAGCGTGTACTCGGTCCAATCCGGCCCGCCCACGAAGGCGGTGCTGATGGCCCGGGGATTTGTTTGACGCAACACGCCGTCGGCCGCCTCCCAGGAGCCGCTGTCCGGCCAGCGCCACCCCTCGGGCCGGCGCGAAAAGTCCGCGCGATAGAGGACCTCGTCTCCGCGCCGGACCACCAGGTCCTTGAACTCCGCGGCTGTGCGGTAGGTGCCGAGCCCGATACCACCCCTGGCCAGAGCCGGCGCGGCGGTGTCGCCCGACAACCGTACCGGCAGCACGCGGTCGCCGCGGTTCCGGGAGAACATCTGCTGTACGTAATAGTTGGGCGTGCCAAACACGCGGAGGTTGTCGAACCAGATCAGGTTCGGCCGCCACTGCCAGCCGTCCACGTGCCCGAACAGAGGGGCGTAGGCGGCCATCACCACCACCGCCGCGTTCCGTTCCATCCCGGTCATGAAAGCGGCTTCCGACAGTGCACATTCCCAGTTGTTCCGATTGTGCACGCTCACGATGCGGTCGCTCTGCGCGGCATACTCGCCGAAAAAGACCTTCGGGCCGGCCGGATCGTAGCGGTCGAACCGGTCGGCGCTTGTGAAGAACCAGATCGGATTGGCGTAGCAGTGCTGGTCCACGATTTCGGCCTTCATTTCCACCAGCCGCGGCCAGAGAAAATCGAAACGGTCGTCATGCGGGGAGGGTCCCGAGCTGGAGACCAGCGTGATTTCCGGGTGCCGCTCCTTCAACACTCGCGCAAACGCGGCGTAGCGCTCCAGATACTGTGGGCCCCACTGCTCATTGCCGATGCCGATGTATTTGAGGTGGAACGGCTCGGGATGCCCCATGGCGGCCCGACGTGCGCCCCAGGGACTGTCCACCGGGCCATTGGCAAACTCGATCAGGTCCAGCGCGTCCTGGACGTAGGGCTCCAGTTGGTCCAGGGGCACCAGCTCCCCGCTGTTGAACTGGCAGGCCATGCCGCAGTTCAGAATCGGCAGGGGCTCCGCCCCGAGATCCTCCGCCAGCTGGAAGTATTCAAAGAAACCCAGGCCGAAGCTCTGGTAGTAGTCCGGCGTGGGCCGGTGTTTGAATTCGTAGTTCCAACGATTGATCAACAGCCGGCGCTGTTCCACCGGCCCGATGGTCGTCTTCCACTGGTAGCGCTTGTCCAGTTCGCTTCCCTCCACGATGCAACCGCCTGGAAACCGGAGGAACCCGGGCTTCAGTTCCGCCAACATCTGCACCAGGTCGGCCCGCAAACCACCCGGTCGTTGTTTCCAGGTGTTCCGCGGGAACAACGACACCATGTCCACATCCACCGTGCCGCCGCCCTCGACCAGGACGTTGAGCCGTCCTCGGGATGCCGTCTCGCGCGGGGTCAACCGCAGCGTGCGTTTTTCCCAGGTCCGGGGCAGGTCGGTCAACCGACCTTCGGCCAGGGTCTCGCCCTCGTCATTCACCAGTTCCGCCAACAACCGGGGGTTTCCACCGACGCGCCGCACCCGCAGCTCCAACACGTACTCCTCGCCCCCGCGAAAGCCCATGCCGCGAAAACCCTCGTTGCTCAAACCCATGGCCACCGGCGCCCGCGACTCGATCCGCGCGTAGTGCGGATTGGCCGGATCAAAGGGGTCCTCCGTTCGGATGCTCACCTCTCCCCGACCGTGGCTGGTCCGGAGCATGAACCAGCCCATCATGGGATCGGGAAACTCGAATCCGCGGTTCTTGACCAGTTCGGCGTACAACCCCCCGTCGGCGCCGAGGTTGATATCCTCGAAAAAAATGCCCCACATCGTGGGGGCAACCCGCGCGCCGGGTTGATCCACCTGCACGGTGAGTTGGACCTGCCCCGCCCAGCCCTTCAGCAGCAGGCCCGGCAGGCACAACGCCAGCCCCGTCACTGCGGATGTCCGGGTTGCCCACGAACGGATCGCGCGTTTCAGGTCACAGAACATGGTTTTCATGGCTGCGAATCGTTGCAAAAACGAAGGCAGGCCGGAGCCTGCCTTCGCGTCCTCAACCAACTCACGAGACCTCGCCTCAGTTTTGGGATCTGCGCGGCCGGGCGAACAGCGCCAGGCCACCCAGTCCCAAAAGCGCCAAAGCCGATGGTTCCGGCACCTGGATGAACTGTGCCGGTGTCAGGGCCACATCACTGAACCGAATGTTGTCCAGGTTTCCGTCGATATGGTCCACGAACGCGCCGTTGAACCAACCGCGACCAAACGTCCACGTACCCGTGGCCCGGAGCCGGTTGTCGTTGTTTGGGTCGAGGCTCAGGGTCCCAACCAATTGGAAGCCGCTGCCATCCAGTTTGTCAGCCCACATCTGGAGGGTGGTGCCATCACTGACGGCCGCCAGGTGGTACCATCTACCCGCTTCCGGCACTAAATCGGAGTCCAAGATGTATCGGAGGCCACCAACAGTCATGAAGTTGATACGGAACCGGTTGTCGATGCCGTTGTTTTGGAAGTAAAACGCGGCCGCCAGATCTCCGGAGACTCCGGTGGGCCCGTCCCGGCCGATCATGGTGCGCCAACCGGCGAGGTTGTTCAGGCGAACCGACAGCTCAATGGTCCAAGTGAGCGGCTGCCATTGCACCAGGCCGGTCGCCGGCACGTACCCGTCGTCATGCCCGGCATGCTGCGAGCTGAAACCCGTGCCGGTCGGTGTATCCCCGAGAGCGGACCATTCCGGGCCCCAGTAGTCGTCCCAAGCCAGCATGGTATAACCGTTGCCGGACAGGTCAGGGATCGCCGGAACCCCACCCGAGCCGCCCTGCGCCCAGGAACCCAAGGGGACCGGACTACCGGTGACCGCGCTGTCGAAATCCCACCACGCCACGGTTGCCGCCCCGGCCGTGACCGACCAGGCGACCAAGCCGCCGACCATCAGCCATCTGCTTGTTCGGGTTTTTGTCATAACAACGCTTCTCAGGGTTGTTGAGACTTCCCGTCTGAGTGACGGCGCGGCGATACATCTCGTGCCTGCCGCACCGTTCACGTCATCATCTTGGGGGAATCGCAAGAACCGGACAACGCCAGTTTGCGGATTTTAATCGCCATTTTGCGAACGACCTTTCCGCCGAGCTTTGGACTTGGAGACGGGAGCGGATTGGCCGGCGACGGGTTGTACCGGGGATGGATTTTGCCTTTGAAGTTCAGTCAAAGCCTGTTGCAGGGGCGGGATCAAATTGGGATTGGGCCCTGGCCTGCAGGGCCTATTTCGGCCGCCATTGGACCCGGAAAAAGGTCTGACCGGCCCGTTGCAACGGCCAATCGGTTCCGGCGCCCGGTTCCGAGCCCTCGCCGGATTGGATCGGCGTCCACGACTGCAGGTCTGTGGAAACCCACACCTCATGGACGAGGTTTGACCGTGCCGCCCACTGCAAGTGCACCCGATCGCCGATGCGGGTGATGTACAACCGCCGGTCCAGCCGCAGGGTTTCGAGCCCGAGCTGGCGCCAGATGAGATCGGTCAACACCGCGTAGCCGGCGTCGCTCAGGTGCAGTCCGTCCACGAGGTAACCCTGGCTGCGCATCCACGAGTAGGAGACCATCGGAGTCATCCCGTCCACATAAATGCGTCCGTGACGGCGGGCCAGATCGCGGACCAGGCGGTTCTGCGGCTGGGTGACGGGCGTGCCGGCTTCGTCCCGGGCCTCGTAGGGTGTGCCGAGGTAGATGACGTCGGCCCCGGGTGCAGCCTTTTGCCACAGCAGTTCCAGCTGTTCCAAATCGTTGCTCAGAACCGCCTCCGCCCGGTCCGGCCCCACCAGATTCCAATAGTCCGCCAATTCCTTCATGTGCCAGAAAATCAGATGCGGTTGCAGATTCTGCAGCACGGGTTCCAACACGCTCCGCGGCGTGTTCAATACCGCCCGCAGATGCAAGCCGTCTCGTTGCAGCCACGCCGTGTGCAACCCGTTGGACGTGCTGAGCCGGAGGTCCTGCCACAGGACCAGGTTCGTGCCCGAGGCGCCCTGTACGCGGACCCTGTAGAGGTCCGGCTCGAGCGCCACCTCTGCATACCTTCCTTCCGGCGCGGGCGCATAACCCGAAAACGCCAGGGCAGTCTCCCAGGGCCCGCCGGCCCGGGAGATTTGGAGGAGCAGTTCACCTCCCACCGGCCACGCCACATAATGGACACCCAACCGATCCGCCGGCATGGAACCGTCGGCCGGGTACCCCCGATGACTCCAGAACACCGCGCCGTCGGGCGGCAGGACAAAATGCTCCAAAAACCAGTTGGTCCGCGCCCAGGCCGTCTCCGCCGCGCGGGTGCTTTGTGCACCGCCCTCGAGCACGGGCATGGACACCGGAGGGTACTCGCCGTCAAACGAACGCCCGCTCTGGCCCAACAACCCAACCAGACGCGGGAACAAAAAACGGGGCACCGACCGGTACGTGGCTTGCATGGAGTCGCCAAAGGCTACCACCGTCACGGGTCCGCCTGCGTTTTCGGCTGCCGCGCGAAACCGGGTCCAACGCTCCACGTTCAGCGAGGACCAGTCTTCCTGACCCGCGCAGGACAACAGCCCCGCCCCAACCCATGCGACCCATGCACCGGCCCGACGCCACACGGCTTCACCGTACGAGGGCACGACCGCCCGGGTCAACCTGTACCCATACCCGCTCGATGCATCCCAGAGGCACGGAGGGGAAACCACAGGAACTCAGAGGACACAGAACCTTGACACACAGGCGGGGTACAACAGAGGGCAGACGCCAGGCAGACCGCGCGGGAGGTTCGCCTTGAGCGGTTTTTGATGTGCCGGCCCGGGTTGGGAAATGCCACGGAGGTTTCCAGGTTTGTGTCCGGGGCTTCCTGCGGACCGCGAGGGACGGGGTCCCCTTCCGCCTGTTGGATGTTGCCGGGCGCGTCGCGATTCGATGCGGGCCGCGGGAGGGGCAACGGTTCTCGGTTCTGGCGTCTGCCAGCGTTGTTGGGCAAGGGGCGGGCCGACGGTACGGACATGTGGCGGCCGGCTCGGCGGTCGTTGGGGAGGGTCGGTCAGCCTGCCGGATTTCGAGCCGCGACGCACTGCCCACCGCCGACAGGGCCGTGCGGCGGGCGCATCTGCGGGATCACTCGACCTGCAACCAAAAGAACCTGCCGGGAGCTGTGTCGACGGGTAGTCGAATTCGCTGGAAGGCGCCATCTTGTCGGACGGGCAGGTCGATTCGTCGGCCGGGTCCGGCCGGCCGGGTTGCCCCGTACAACCGGACATTGGTTGCCGTTTCGGGCCAGCTCACCTCCCATGCGGTTGCGTCCCGTTTCAGGTGAAGTCGCAAGGGCATTGCGTTGGAGAAGGTCACGTTGTCAAAGGCCGCACTGCAGAAGTGGGCCCGCACGCCGATCTGCCCACGGAGAAAGGTTCCATCCCGAACCACGAGACGCGGGCTCAACAGGTTGTTTACGTACACGCGGATTTCGGGCCCTTCCATGGTGATGCGCATCCGATACCATGTTCCGGTGGTCACGGGCATGGGCCGGTTGGTGAGCAGGGTCCATTGGTTGCTCATCCGGCCCAGCAGGACAAAACCGGCAGTATCGAGGCCCGCGTAGTAACCGAAGGCATGGTCCGGGCCTTCGTAGTCCGGGTTGGTGACCCGGAACATCAAGCCGGCGTTGCCGGGCGTGTTGAGGAGGATGTCGGCTTCGAGGACGCCGTCCCGCCAGAAGGCGTCTCCGGTGAGTGCTTTGCCGGAGGTGCCATCGTTCTCGAGCACGTAGCGTCCGTCGCGAACCACGGCCCGGCCGCCGTAACGGGTCCAGCCCATGTCCGTGCCGTCCTCGAACGTGGCCTGCCACGGGTTCGGCCATTGCGGTCGGGCCTGCAGGGTGCCGAACCGGATGCGCACGCCGTTGGTGACGACCATCACGGCCACTTCGTTGCTGCGGGTTTGGTAGACCGCGGGCCAGGTGTGGGCAAAGCCGAGTTCCCATGCCGGTGGCTCGATCCGCTGCCAGGTCCGACCGTAATCCTCACTGTAGGACACCTCGTTTTCGCAGGATGTGATCAGGACCAGCCCGTTGTTGAGGCTGGTTACGAACGGCCCGCAATGGTGTCCCGGGATACGGGTGCCGAGGCCGTCCGACCATGTGGTGCCATCCGGTGAGGTTTTGCAGTACACGTCCGCTCGGCCGAGGTTCACGATCTCGTAGACCAGCAGATACTCGCCGTTGCCCATGCGGGTCATTTGGGACATGCCGGGGCGCAGGTTGCTGTCCCGGGGTGGGGTGACCACCCATTGCTCGGGTCCCCAGCTGCGGCCCTCGTCGGTGGAAACCCGCAGCGAGATCAACTGGCTGTAGCCGGGATGCTTTTCGTTGGAGTAGGTGACCACCAGGCGGCCGTCGTCGAGCAGTTGGAAATCGGGCTCCCACAGGCCGCGACCCTGCTGCGCCGGTTCGCCTTCGCTGGTGTCGATGATGCTGCGCCATGTCCAGGTCCGTCCTCCGTCGGTGCTGACGTAGACCGGCAACCGATACGATTGACCGGGCACAAGCGAACGCATGGTGAGAAGCAGATCCCCTCCGGGCAGCACCACCAGCTCTCCGTTGTCGAGGGTCCGACCCGGCTCGCGAACCTCGGCCAGAGTTGTCCAGGATCGTCCGTGATCCGTGCTTGCGGAAATGCGGAGGTAACTGTTGGTGCCGGGCGGGTACTGGGTGGTGACACCGATCCAACGTCCCTGGTGATCCTGCACCATGCGCCCCCAACCGCCACCCACATAAACCGTCGGCCCCCAGAGGATCGGGCCGGCGGGACCGGCCCGGACCGATACGGCAGCAATCCACACCCCCAGTGCCCAGAAGACCGTGCGTCTGTGAACCCGACGCGAGTGCGCTATTCCTTCCACGGATCTCAAGGTTGAACCCCGGTGCCCACGTGGGCAAGCCAACAGGCCTGCCGGCAGCTGCGACATAGGTCAGCGCGGATCCACCGGGAGTCCCGCGGAACTTCCTGGCGGTGGAATCGACCGCGGATTTGCCATCTCACCGCCGCCGGATCGGGGTCGGAGCCGAACCGGGGTCGGAGCTGTCGTGACAGGTTCCTGCATCCGGGTCCGATGTTGACTTTCCCTGGCGGGCCGTGGGGAAGGTCGTTGAGACTGACCGGGCTGCACGGTCGCGTTTCGGGCTGGGGCTTTGTGCCGGTGGGCCGCGTCCCTGCTTCGGAAGCGGGGAGTGCAAGTGGAGCCCGGGGTGGCATCCCAAGTTGGAATTCTGTCCGAAGCCGCAGGCTTTCCAGGCGTGCCGGTTCGAGGGGCGTTGGAACGGGGCGATTCGCGAGTGAACAGTGCCGGCCCCGGCCCGATCCTACAACCGCGGTTTTCGTGGAGAACCGGCGGTGTCTCAAGAGAGGTGGAGAGGACGATGCCCGTGGCCGGCTGCGTGGCTCGGGTGATGCCGGCGGCCGATGAATGGCCGGTTGCAGGTCAGGGGACGGCCGCCCGGACACTTTCGGCAATTTGCAAAAAGGCGCGGGCCGCGGGGTGTTCGGGGTGACTCACCACCACCGGGACACCGCGGTCGCCGCCCTCGCGAATTTCCGGGTAGATCGGGATTTCGCCCAGGAACGGCAACTGCTGGCGTTCGGCTTCGGCCCGACCGCCGCCGTGGCCAAAGATCTCGATCCGCTGGCCGTCCGAGGTTTGGAACCAGCTCATGTTCTCGATGATCCCCACGATGGGAACGTGGACCTTTTGGAACATCGCGATTCCCTTGCGCACCACGCCCACGGAGGCCGCTTGCGGCGTGGTCACGATAACCCCGCCGTCCAGCGGGACCGTCTGACAAAGCGACAGTTGCGCGTCACCGGTGCCGGGCGGCAGATCCACCAACAGGTAGTCCAGCTCACCCCATTCCACCACCGTCAGGAATTGCTGGATGGCTTTCTGGATCATGGGTCCGCGCCAGATCACCGGCTGATCATCGTCCAGCAGGAAGCCGATGCTCATCAATTTGACGCCGTGTCCGACCGGCGGCACCAGGGTTTCGCGTTCGGTCACGGCCGGGCGTTCGTGCACCCCCATCATCAGGGGGATCGTGGGTCCGTAAATATCGCAGTCCAGCAACCCCACGCGCGCTCCGAGCCTTTGGAGTGCGCAGGCCAGGTTGGCGGCCACGGTGGATTTGCCCACGCCGCCCTTGCCGCTGGCCACCGCGAGCACGCGCCGGACGCCGGGCACGCGACTCTGATGGGCCCATGGGTCCGGTCCTGCCGTCACCGTGCCGGCCGCCGGCTGGATCAATTCCACCACCACCTCGCGCACGCCGGGGAGGGATTCCAACAACGCCTGGCTGTCTTCGCGGATCTTGCGGCCCGCTTCCACGTTTGGTGAGTTGAGGTGCAACACCACGTGCACGCGGTCACCTTCAACCTGAATCTCACGAACCAGGCCAAAAGAGACAATGTCCCGGCTGTAACCGGGGTATTTCACGCTGCGCAGCGCGTTTCGAATGTCGTCCGGTGAAAGCGGATTCATCGTGCCCGCTCAACTTGCCAAGGTTTGGGCCGATGGCAAGAACGGGGGCTTTGATGCCCGGCTCACCGGGCAATCCCGATCGCGCGGCCGGTCACCGGTGGCGCCTTCACGCGCCGGGTGCGGTCAACGACTGGCCGTTGTGCGACGGCCCCAGTTTCAGGAGAAAAGGCACCGCACTGCGGGCCCAGGTCTCCGGCGGGGGATAGGCGGCTGCCGAGGAGCCGAAACAGGATTCCAACATGTCGGTGTGGATGATGCCCGGGTTCAGCGCCACGGCCGCCAATCCGCGCGGCAGTTCCTCGGCCAGCGCCCTGGTGAGTCCCTCGATGGCCCACTTGGTGGCACAATAGGGTGCCACCTGTGCGTCCACGCTGCGGCCCCAGCCCGAGCTGAAGTTCACAATCACACCCCGACCGCGCCGGATCATGGCCGGCACGAAATGCCGGATCACGTTGGTCACGCCCTTGATGTTCACGTCGATGACCAGATCAAATTCCTGGGCCGACAACTCCCACAAGGGCGCAAGCCGGTTGATGACCGCCGCGTTGTTGAGCAACAGATCGGGTGCCCCCAACCGACCCATCACGGTCTCCGCCCACTGTCGCACCGCCGCGTCGTCCCGCACGTCCACCGGATCGAACCGGTGCGGTTCCGGAAACTGGCGCGCCAGCTCGGTGACCGCGACCGGATTTCGACCGCACCCGGCCACGGTCCAACCGCGCCGGGAAAATTCGGCCACCATGGCCCGTCCCAGGCCGCGCGTGGCCCCCGTGATCACCACCAAACCAGCGGCATTCATGGGTGAAAACGTTCGAAGCCGGCTCCGACCGTGGCAAGGGAAAACTCAGCGTGTGCGTGGTTGGGTGGGCACCACGAGCACCTGTGTGCCGGAACGGTTCCCCTCCCTGCGCCATACCCGCAACCGCACCTCCGGCCCGGCTGCCTCTTCCAACGCGCGCTGTGCCTCCTCCGGCGTCCGTACCCGCCGGCCGTTGACCTGAAGCAGGACGTCGCCGGGTCGCAATCCGGCTTGTGCGGCCGGCGACCGGGCCGGCACGCGGAGGACCAGCACGCCCTGGATGTAATCCGGGATCTCGCGCTCGCGCCGCGTCTGAGGATCCAGCGGTGCCCATTCCAGGTCCTCCCACGGACCGGTCTCGGGCGGGGGCACGGATTCGGCGACGGCTTCTGAATCGGGCAGTTCGCCCAGCGTGAGTCGGACGGTACGGACCTGACCGTTGCGCCAGACCTTCAAGGTGGCCTCGGTTCCCGGCTGTGACTGCGAGGCCATCAACCTGAGATGACGGGCATCCCGGACGGTGCGGCCGTTGAATTCCAGCACCAGATCGCCCTCGCGCAGACCGGCCGCTTCGGCCGGCGTTCCCGGGGCCACGCCCCCCACCAGGGCGCCCGAGGTATCCGGCAGATCCAGCTCGCGGCTCAGCTCGGGCGTGAGTCGGCGCAGGTAAATGCCGAGGTACCCGCGTCGGATGCGTCCCTCGGTTAGCAGCCGTTCCATCACCAGCCGCGCCATGTTGATCGGCACGGCAAAACCGACGCCTACGCTGCCGCCGCCGCCCGACACGATCGCGGTGTTGATCCCCACCAACCGGCCCCGCACGTCCACCAGGGCGCCTCCGGAATTGCCGACGTTGATGGGTGCATCGGTCTGGATGAAGTCCTCGTAGTCGGTCAGGCCCAGTTCACCCCTTCCCACGGCGCTCACGATGCCCATCGTCACCGTCTGCCCCACGCCAAAGGGATTGCCCAACGCCAGGACCAGGTCGCCCACCTCCAGTTGATCGCTGTCGGCGATCACCATGGCAGGGAGGCCCCGCCCCGGGATCTTCAGCACCGCCACGTCCGTGTGCGGATCCGCCCCGATCACCTCGGCCTGGTACTCGGTCTTGCCATCCGCCAGGCGGACCCGGATCTCGTCGGCCTGTTCCACCACGTGAAAGTTGGTGAGGATGTATCCGTCTTCGGAAACGATCACGCCCGAACCCAACCCGCGCGCTTGAAACTCGCGCGGCAACCGTTCCCGCCGAAAACGGTCACCGAAAAACCGCCGAAACCAGGGGTCGTCCAGGAACGGATGGGCCCAGTCGGTTCCGCGCACGGTCCGGGTCGTGTAGATGGTGACCACGCTGGGCGCCGCCTTCTTGACCACCGGCGCCAGGCTGGTCCGTTCCTTCAGTTCCGGCGGTAACGGCTCCGTGTCGAGGGTCAGCCTGGGCAGGGGCCGTTGGGCCCAGGTCACCGTGATCGGCGCCCAAAGCCCCAGCCCCAGAACCATGGCTGGGATCAGCCATGAGCTGATCCCGCGGCGCCGCAGGTTCGTGTGCCCGTTTGATCGCCCTGCCACGTTTGGATTCATTGCGCGGTCCCGGGAATTCTACCCCGATTCGCTTCCGGTGCTTTGCCCGCCGGCGCTCCTGAGGCAAAAACCGGGCGGGCCGCACCTCTGCGGATTCCGACCCGAACGTAGCCCGGCTTGGCCAGGAACGCCAGCGGCGTGGCTCGGGGCCGACCCGGGGATGCGGAACCTGCCGGCCGGACCTGCCGGGCGCAGCTACTCTGGCTTTCCGGGTCAGGGCAACCGGAGCCGGTACCAGGCCGGCGCGGAGGTGATCGGGAGTTGGACGCGATGCCAGCCGCCGGTTGCCAACGGTGCCGGGCCCAGGCTTTCGGGGGCGCCCGAGTCTAAACCGGGGAGGCGCAGCAGTTCCCATTCCGGGGAGGGCGCGGGCCAGGCCAGCTCGATCCTCCCGGCCGAGATCAGATGGATCTGCAACCGGGGCGGCTGCAACAGCCGCGCGTAGAACCCGTCGCCGGGGCCACCGGCAAAGGCCGGTTGCAAGCTGCCACGGGTCCACAGGTTGGTGGAGGAGGTTCGGCCTCCGATCCACAGGTGTCCCGCCGGATCCACGGCGATCGCGTACCCGTAATCGTGGCCCGTGCCGCCGTAGTAAAAAGCGTACTCGAGTCGTTGTCCCGCCGGATCGAGCCCCGCCAGAAACGCGTCCCAACCGCCTCCACTCGTTGTCCGGCCCCCTTCGGGCACGTTGATGACGGGCGCATTCGTGGAAGCCACCACACCGATTGCATGAACGCGACCTTCTCCGTCCACGGCCAGATCCCAGGCCTCGTCGCGCGCCGTGCCGCCGAAGACCACCGAGTAAACCCACCCGGTCGAGCCCTGCGCGGGAATCTTGGTTACGAACCAGTCGCCCAACCCGCGATTGGTCCACACCGCGCCCGCGAGATTGGTCGTTGTGACGGGGAAATCGGAGGACTCCGTCGTGCCTGCCACGTAGGCGTTGCCGTTGGCGTCGGTCACGATGCGGGCGGCGGCATCGGTGAACCTGCCGCCCAGGAAGGTGGCGAATTCAAGCTCGTCCAGGGCGGAAAAACGGACGACGAATGCGTCCGGCAGGGTGTTCACGTTGGTGGCCCCGCCGGTCGGATCGTTGATGCGCGGCTGGATGGGTTGGACGGTGGGGAAATTGGTGGACTGCGTCACGCCCGCGATCCACACCCGGCCGAGAGGATCCACCGCCACGCCGGTGCCATGATCGGCGTTTGTGCCGCCGAGGTACGTGCTGAACAGCAGCTGGCTTCCGTCCGCCGAAAACCGGGCCACAAAGGCGTCGCGGCCCCCGGCCGGTTCACCCTGGACCGGCCGCGCCAGGGGCAGGTTGGTGGAATCCGTGAACCCGGTGATAACGGCCCGGCCGGAGCCATCCACCGCCAGGGCGATCCCTTCGTCAATACCGTCGCCGCCGAAGTACGTGCTGTACTCGAGGTCGTCCCCGGCGGGCGAGAGTTTGGCCACAAAGGCATCCAACGGTGGTGCCCCCAACGCAGGGTCCACAGGTCCTGCCATGACCGACCGGAACGCGTTGCGGGTGGGGAAATTGGTCGAGGCCGTGAAGCCGGTCAGATACACCGCCCCCGAGGCATCCACCTGCACCGCCATGGCTGCGTCGTGGGACACTCCGCCGAGATACGTCAGGTAGATCAGCCGGGTGCCATCGGCGCTGATCTTGGCCACGAAGGCGTCGCCACCCACGGCGGTACCTCCGGCGTAGTTGGTTTGGAATCCGCCCGCAGCCGTCCACCAGGTGGCCGATGTGGTTTCGCCGGCCAGGTAACCGTTGCCTTCGGCGTCCGTGGCCACCGCCCAAACGATCTCGTTGCCGGTCCCGCCCAAATAACCCGAATGCCGGAACACCGGGTCAATCAACAACGGCCGGTTATGGTCGTACGGGCCTACGCGAAACCGCACACGGGGTGTCGCGCCCGATTCCAATATGAACGCGCACGGGATCTCCACCCTTCCGGCCCCGGTTTCCTGAAACGCTCGTGGTCGGGCCAGCCGAAACTCGGTGCCATTCATTGTGATGACCAGGTCCCCGCTGCCGTCCAGTTGCACACCCTCGGCTCCCTCGATGACGAAGGCGATCGGGTCGACGCGCGCCCCGGGTGCCAGAAGGTAGTTCACCTCCAACAGCCGGTCCGAAGCCCAATGGACCACGTCCACGCCGGGCCAGACGCCCTCGAAACGAACCGCGCGATACAGCGGCACGTTGCGCCGCCATTGGCCGGGCTCGGAGCCCACCAGGTAATTCACCCGGGCCGGGAGCGGCTGCAACGGTACGGCCCGGGCGCGAGGGTCCGCGTCCAACCACCGGAACCGGAGACTCTGTCCCCTGACCGGGTCGGCCATGGGCTGCAGCGATGGGGGCTCGGTCCGGGAGAGTCGCTCGGACCGGGCGGGCCGGGATGGGGCCAGCCACACCACCACGCGGTCCGCGTCCAGCCAGTGCACGGTGCCGCGGGTTTGGGTTACGAACCGGTATGCCGGGTCGGCCTGGCCCACATTGGGCTCAAACCACAAGGGCAGGGCAAAGTTTGCGGGGGACCGGGCCGGGTCGCTGACGGCGGCCGGGGCGGTCGCCGTGCACAGACCCAGAGCCAGCCAGACCAGTCCCCCCGCGGCGATCAGGCGTCCCGGGCCCCGCCGGGCCGGGTGACCGCAAACCGTTGGTGGCGCAAAACCTTTCATCAGACGAGCGTTCCCGGATTAAAACTCGCGTGTGTAACCGACGCCGAACTGGAACCGGGGTCGGCCGCTGCTGTAGCGTTTGTCATAGTTGATGGGGATGCCGTAATCGAGTCGCAGCGGGCCGATCGGCAGGTCCAGTCGAATGCCGACGCCCCAGTTGTCGCTCCGATTGGCGAAGTCGAAGTTGAACGTGTCGGCCATCACATTGCCCACGTCGTAGAAGAACGCAAAGCGCAGCCGCTGAATGACCGGGATGCTGTATTCGATCGAGCCGAGCCAGTAACTGTAACCGCCCACCGGCTCGCTGAACCCGGGCTCGCGCGGCGATACCTCGCGGTACCGGAACCCGCGCAGCGAGTACAGGCCACCCAGGTAAAACCGGTCGTAGAAGGGCACCACCCGGGTGTCGCCCCAGGTATCCGCCACACCCAGCCGGCCCAGGATTTCGATGATGTGGCCCTCGAACAGGCCCGGATAGTACCAGGCGGTGCGCAATTCGGTGCGCCAGTAGTTCTTTTCCCCCGGCCATGGCCCTGCCACGTCGCCGTATAATTCGATGCGCTGGCCACGGCTGGGGAGCAGGGTGCTGTTGCGCGAGTCATACGCCAGCGAAAGCCCGATGCGCGAGACCAACGTGTCGCCCTCCTCGGCAAACAACGCCGAGGGCGCATTGGCCGGGTCCAGCCGGATCAGATCCCCGCGTCCCGGCAGGGGTTCGCGCACCCAGCGGGTCGGATGCAACCCGGGGTCCAGATCAATGCCCACGTTTTCCAGCGTGTAATTGATGCCGCCGATGAAGAAATCGCTCCAGAGCGTGCGGCGCAGTCCCAGGCTGATGCCCGTGCGACGTTCATCGTACAGGCCGCCCAGGCTTTGGTAGGTCAGGTCGCGATGGTACAGGTCCACACTGAAACTGAGCTTGCGGCCAAACAACCACGGTTCCACGAAGCTCAGCACGTAGTCCTGTCGCTTGGTTCCGACCTGAAGGCGCAACCGGAATTTCTGGCCGCCACCGGAGAAGGTCGGCGGATGGAACAGATCGAAGTTGCCCTGGCTGAACTCGACGAAGCCGACCAGCGCGTCCACGGAGCTGAATCCGGCGCCCAGGGTGATGTTGCCGGTGCTCTTTTCCTCCACCGCCACCAGCAGGTTGCGTCGTGTGGGGATGTCCGTGGGTTCCGGCTTCAGTTCCACCTTCTCGAAATACTGCAGGCCTTTGAGGCGCGACTCGCTCAGCTTGACGGCCACCATGTCGAACGGTTCCCCCGGGGCCACCGCCAGTTCGCGCCGGATCACGCGGTCCTTGGTCTTGGTGTTGCCGCGGATGTCGATTTTTTCGATGAACACCTTCTGGCCCTCGTTGATGATGTACTCGAGGTCCATGGTGTTGCTCTCGGTGTTGGGGATGCGCCGGACGCGCAGGTTGGGCGAACTGCTGTTGACGTCAATGTACCCCTGGGCGCCGTAGAAATTCTCGATGGCCACCAGGTTGTTGGACATGCCGGCCGGGGTGAAGATCTCGCCGGGCTTCATGGTGAAGGCCCGGTGGAAGGCGCGCGTGTCGTACCACAGGCGTCGGGCTTCCGGGTCCGGGGGCGGTTTGGATTCCGGTTTGTAGTCGGGGGCGACCGCGTTGGTCGGTAGCAGGGTCGCACCCTGGAACCGCACGCTGCCCACCTTGTAGGGTTCGCCTTCAAAGAGCTCGAACCGGACGATCATGCGGTCCGGTCTCGGGTACTCGAGCTTGACGTCCTTGATCTCGAAATCGATGTAGCCGTGTTGCCGGTAGTATTCCGCCAGTCGTTCGCGGTCCTCATCCAGTTCCTCGTCCTTGAAATATCCACTGCCCGTCAGCCAGGAGAACATCCAGTGCCGCCGCGTTTTGATCACCTGGGCCAGTCCCTTGCGCGTGGGCCGGAACAGCCGCCCCCAGAAACTGACCCGCTCCGGAAACGCCCGGGCGCCCACGAATTCGACCCGCTCGATCTTGATCTTGGGGCTTTCCTGGATTTCGAATGTGACCGAGGCACGGCCCGCCGCCTCGTCCATGCTCACCACGTACTGCACCCGGGTGTTGGGGTAGCCCTTGCTCTGGTAGAGTTTTTGGATCTCCTGGCTGTCGGTGAAGAGCTTCCGCTCGATCAACGGCTGGCCGACCTGCGAACTGATGCGCTTGCGCAGGCGCGCGTCGCTGAATTTGGTGTTGCCCCGGAAGCGGATCTCGGTCAGGCGCGGGTTGCCCTGGACGATGTACGTGAGCACGATCCCCTCGTCCGTGCGATCGGCGGTGACGCGGATGTTGTAGAACTGGCCCGTGCCGTAGAGGCTGCGGATATCCTCGTCCACGGCGGCCGGCCGGTACACGTCCCCCGGTTTGACCCGGATGTGGGCCCGCAGCAGCGCGTCGCTCACGGCCGGCGGCCCCACATGACGCACGTCCACCCGCACCACCTTGAGTTCCTGCTGCCCGAACGGCGCCAGCTGCGCCCCCACCGGACCGGTCAGGCCGAACCAGCACAACAACACCAGAATTCCCAGAAAACGATGATGCATGGTCAGGGTGCAGGGGGCAGATCCTCGGCCTCCACCTTGGCCACGCTCTCGAACCGTGTGTACGGACGCAGGAACACGAGATCGATTTCTCCGGTGGGACCGTTTCGTTGTTTGGCGATGTAAAGCTTCACCGGGATGGCCTCCTGGTCGAAATCGCGGGCCGGATCGTCCTCCTCACGACCCTTCGTGTCGCGGTACAGCAGGGCCACCACGTCGGCATCCTGTTCAATCGCCCCCGATTCACGCAAATCCGACAAACGCGGCGCCTCGCCGGCCCCGCGCTTTTCCACGTCCCGGTTCAACTGGCTCAGCACGATGACCGGCACGTTGAGTTCCTTGGCCAGCGCTTTGACGCCGTTGGAAATGTCGGCAATCTCCTGCTGGCGGTTCTCCGCCCGGCGCGACGTCGAATGCAGCAGTTGCAGGTAGTCGATCACGAACAGCCGGATGCCGTGTTGCTGCGCCATCCGGCGCGCCCGGGCACGCAACTGCAGGATCGAAAGGCCCGAGGTGTCGTCAATGTACAGTGGTGCCCCCGCCAGTTTCCCCGCCGCCGTCGTCAGCTTCGGAAAATCCCGCTCCGCCAGAAAACCCTCCCGCAAATTCCGCAGGTTCACCCGCGCCCGCGAACACAACAACCGCATCGCAAGCGATGCGGCGGTCATTTCCAGGCTGAACACCGCCACCGGCAGGCGCAGGTCCACGGCCACATGCTCGGCAATGTTCATCGCCAGCGAGGTCTTGCCCACGCTGGGCCGCGCCGCAATCACGATCATTTCCCCGCCGTGCAACCCTGTCGTCAGCCGGTCCAGGTCCGGAAACCCGGTCGGCAGCCCGCTCAACATCCCCTTCTGCGTGTACAGCTTCTCGATGGTGCTGATGGCCTCCCGCACCAGATCGCGGATCGGGATCGTTCCACCCTCCACCCGCTCCTCGCTGATGCGCAGGATGTCGCGCTCCACCTCGTCGAGCAGCTCCTCCACGTTGCCCTCGTACTCGAACACGCGGCCGATCACCCCCGTGCACGTCTGGATGAGCCGGCGCAACAGGTACTTCTCGTAAACAATGTTGGCGTAGTAGGCGAGGTTGGCCGCCGAGGGCACCGCGTCGGGCAGGGACGCCAGGTAGGCCAGCCCGCCGGCCATTTCCAGCCGGTTGACCGGCGTGCCGTGCCGACCGTCATCCCACGGAGGCGCATCCTTCAACCGTTGCTGCAGCGTGATCAGGTCAATCGGCTCACGCTGCTCGAACATCTCGATCAACGTACGGTAGATGATCTGGTGGCGCGGATCGTAAAAGACCTCCGGCTGCCCCTTCAGCAACTCCAGGCTCTCGCCCATGCAGGGATTGGGCGACAACAAGATGCAACCCAACACCCCGCGCTCCGCCTCCAGAGAATGCGGCGGAAGCCGGTCCGCAGATGGCAACGCCGGCGCAGACCCGCGCCGACCCGCCCGCGGCTTCTTCAAATCCGCTCCCACTGTGCCCGGTTCACTCATGCCTCGGCCCGACACCGCTGCGGCCGTTCCGTGCCTTCAGCCGGGAACGCACCGCCGGCCGGGTATTCAACCGTACCCTCTCAACCCGGACAAGGAGAGATTGCAAACCCCGGCCGCTCCTGAATCCATAGCCAGCAATTGGGGCGGCGTGCCAAAGGGTGTTTTCGAATCGGAGGAGTCTCTAAACGAGACCTGGGGGGCTCTGGGGCCCATCGGGGAGGGGTCGTCCGGGCGCCGGAAGGGCCAGAGGGCCGTGCCAGGGTGGTTTTTTCCCAGATGCGGGCATGCTCCGCCCTGGCCGCCAGGGGCGGTCGGCACGCGCGGGGTTCGGGCCGTTGGCTCCAGTTTAGCCGGAGGGCACCGCCGCTTCCACCGCCACGGCCCGCCACCAGCGCGCTTGCCACTGGTGCCACCAGTCCAGCCAGCTGACCGCCACTTCCACCCGCGCCACCAGCCGCCGCGCGTGCCGCACCACTGTGGCCGGCAGTCGTACCATCTGTTTGAGCAGCGTGGGCACGGTCCAGCCCTGGCACTCGTCGGGCAGGCAAAGCAGCTGCACGGCTTTCATCAGGTTGTAGGCCAGCGCCGCAATCGCGTAGAACATCCGGTTGGCCACCAGGCTGGCGCAGGGCGGAGGGTGCAGGTCCAGCCCCCGCAGCACTTCCTTGAAGAGTTGTTCCTTGACGCCTTTCAACCGATGCCGCGCCATCACCGCCCCCGCGTCGGTCCGGCGCGGGTCGTGCGCCACAAAGGCGTAACACCAGAACATCTCGTCGTCCTTCTTCCACCGCGCCACCGCCAGCGGGAAAGTGAAGTCGCTGCCGGCCACGGTGTGCCGGATGCCGGCGTACTGCTCGGTCACTTCCACCCCGTCGCGCCAGCGCAAGTGCCGGGCCGGGGCACCCCAGCCCGGCAACGCCAACCAACGGCCCTGAGATTCGGCCCCGTGGCAGAGGTACTCACCGACCACGGTGGCGTTCTGGAGGCAGGGATGGGCGCCGAGCTCGGCGTTCCAGCGGGGGCGTTCGGCCCGGGTGATGGGGCGCACGACCAGGTGCTGGAGCGGCTGTTGTTCGGGGGCCTTGGGCAGTGGCAGCGGTGGCGGCATGCCAGGAAAAGTGCTGGGGGAGGGGGAGTGTCCAGTCTTCTTAGTGCCCTCCTCAAGCCCCCTCGTCCCCCAGCCGCCTTCTTGAATCAGCGCTGGCTGAATCACCGTGGAGGTGATGTTCCTTCCGGCATTTTTCCACGTTCTCCTCTTTTTAAGCTCAACGCCAAGGCTTGGGTGACGCACAAAAAACTTGCCTCGGTCACCAGGCAGGTGGTAAGGTCTGGTGCCATAGAGCCAGTGCTTATGCACAAAGGCGCCGACAACTTTGCGGTAGCTCTGGCTACCAAGCTTCCTTCGGAAACAGCCATTGCTTCGTGGGACAACCGCCAGGCCCCGCCATATCGGCGCGGCCTCTCTGCATATCTCACAGGCGGTTGGCTGTGCCCTCAGGCAAACGTGTGCAGATCGGTGCCATTTCCCTTCCGGAGGAGCACCAAAGCAACCAAAAAAGACGAGGATGACCACGCAACGCCATGGGATCGCGACCGTTGTGAGAGCGGGCCATACCTCCTCGATCACGCGTATCCTCAGCTGATGGATTACCATCGGGATGTGCGGCGGCGGTGTGACAACAACGAGCCGACGGCCCTCCTTCTTGCGTACGCGCTCGGCAATCTGACCGATGCATTTGCCGGAGGTTTCCAGGTAATCGGCGCATGGCAAACCTACTGGCTGCTGCTGAGCAACTTTGACGGTTACGAATCAAGCTGTTGGTAATAGAAAATTATCGATGACCCGCCCCGATCGTTCGCGATCGGGGCGGGCCCAATACCCCGACTATGAAAGATGACAACAGCTCCTGGGTGGATACGCTCGCTGCCATTCTCCTTCCGTTGGTCGTGATACTTGTTTGTGCCCTGCCGGAAATCATCCACAAGCGCACCTTCGGGATGTATGGCGCAACTCCGCGCACAGGCGATGCGGCCGTGAGGTCCGGATTGTCGCTCATCGGGTTGGCAGTTCTTTTTCATGCCTGGTATATGCCGGCCTATCGGCGGTTGCCGCTTCTCCGCTGGTTTCTCATCATCCTCGGTGGTCTCGCTTTCCTGGGGCTGGGGATTGTGTGGGACCTCTGGACGTTGCTATGTTCCGGGTGAGCGACAAACAGCAGATGCGACTGCCAGGACAGGCGTTCACACTGGTGGAACTGCTCGTGGTGATCGCTGTCATTGCTGTGCTCATCGCATTGTTACTGCCAGCTCTGGCAGGAGCCAAGGCTTCAGCAGCGGCCACAGCCTGCAAGAACAACTTGCGGCAACTGGGCATCGCCCTGCAGATTTACACGCAGGACCATGGATGCTATCCGCCACATGCTTACCGGCCATCCAACGAAACGCTTGCATTGCGAACCAACGTTGTGTTCGTCGACACGATCGGATGGCCGGGCTATCTGCTGCCATATGTGTTGGGCAAGCGGGAGACATTTCGCTGTCCAGCACGTGGGAGTGAGTTTCAATGGCCCGCCAACCCCACACCGCGGGGATATGAATTTCCATTCAACGTTGACTCGATGTTTTTACGGTGGAGCTATGGCTACAACGGCCTTAACTTCAAGCAAGCGCGGAACGGCAACATTGTCGGCGGGTATGGACTGAGCCCTTCTACCGTGCTTCCTCTTTCTGCGAATCTCGTTTTGAAACCTGCTGACATGATCGCTATCGGGGATAGCGACGGTAACGGGTTTGGCGACCCCAACATTAGCTTTATGCGCCCCCGTCTGAACGCGGATCCAGATTTTCCGCCGGGTGACATTCACAAGGGAGGCGCGAACATTGTTTTTTGCGACGGTCACGTTGAATGGCAGAAACAATCCCGGTGGATTGAGCTGACACCAGAAGCAGCCCGCCGCTGGCACTATGATAACCAACCACACCCCGAATGGTGGTATCGCAGCTGGCAGTGACAAACCCATGGACCCGCGCTTCTTCGGCGGGCTTGTGCTGTTCGTTCTCCTTCTTGTGCCGTGTTTGGGTATTGGCGCCATGCTGCCTGTGCTGCCAGGCTCGGTTGCTTATCCGGGAAATGATCAGGAGTGAACGATAAGAGCCCGGGGAAGCCCGAAACGTTTTCGCGAATTGCTTGGAGAACTTGAACGCCAGTGAAACCACGATTTCGACGGCCTTATCGAGCAGGCCGCACAGGGCGTGGGCTGGATCTCCGTCCACGCCGGTGTCCGCCCGTGCTTCATCCTGCTGACTGCCCGTCGCTAGACGACGCCGCCCTTCCCCGGGAAGGCGCCAGGTCGGCACATTTCTGCAGCATTTGCGCCCCCATCTCTGCAGCTTGAAAATGACCGAGGACGTCGGCCAATACGCCGCCCACCACAGCCTCAACGAACACTTGAATCCTTAGCCAGCCGTTGGGGCGGGGTGCAAAACGATGTTTTCGAATCGGAGGAGTCTCTTAACGAGATCTGGGAGGGCTCTGGGGCCCATCGGGGAGGGGTCGTCCGGGCGCCGGAAGGGCCGCAGGGCCGTGCCAAGGTGGTTTTTTCCCAGATGCGGGCATGCTCCGCCCTGGCCGCCAGGGGCGGTCGGCGCGTGCGGGGTTCGGGCCGTTGGCTCCAGTTTAGCCGGAGGGTACCGCCGCTTCCGCCGCCCCGGCCCGCCACCAGCGCGCTTGCCACTGGTGCCACCAGTCCAGCCAGCTGACC
>NZ_JAAKYA010000025.1 GCF_011044775.1 Limisphaera ngatamarikiensis
GGGAGGGGCACAGTCCTCTGTGCCCGGTATTCTTGCGGACCGCGAGGACGCGGTCCCTCCCAACCTGTCGGAGCTCGAAAGGGTATGTTCCGATTGGCTCGCCCTGCAGGTTCGGCGCGGGCCCCGGGGTCTGCTTTCCTTACGGACGGCGGGGACGCCGTCCCTCCCGTGGGACCTTGTGGGAGGGGCACAGTCCCCTGTGCCCGGTATTCTTGCGGACCGTGAGGACACGGTCCCTCCCAACCTGTCGGAGCTCGAAGGGGTATTCTGCGATTGGCTCGCCCTACAGGTTCGGAACGAGCCGCAGGGGCAGCCTTTCCCTGCGGACGGCGGGGACGCCGTCCCTCCCGTGGGACCTCGTGGGAGGGGCACAGTCCTCTGTGCCCGGCATTCTTGCGGACCGCGAGGACGCGGTCCCTGCCAGCCTGTCGGAGCTCGCAAGGGTATTCTCCGATTGGCTCGCCCTGAAGGTTCGGCGGCGGGCCTAAGGGGATGCGTTCGAGCGCGACGGGCGGGGGTTTGGGGTCAGTGCCCGGCGGACTTGTCAGACTCCAAGAGCCGTTCGATGTGCCGGTCCAGGTCCAGTAACGCACCGGCGCAGGTGGCTGCTTCCACCCGGTTCACCATCTCCGCCGTCCACGCCTCCTCCTCCACCTGTTCGTTGATGAACCAGTGCAACAGCACCTGGGCCGGATAGTCGCGGGCTGTCACGGCCGCCTCATACGCCGTCTGAATCCCCCGACTGTTGGCCGCCTCCAACGTCTGCGCATGCCGCGCCACCTCCAGCAGCGACGCAAAATCCATCCGCGGCGCCGGCACCGACTCCATCACCGGCTGCACGCCCCGGTCCAACAAATGTCGCCCGATGCGGGCCGCATGCTCGCGTTCCTCGGCCGCCTGATGACGGAAAAACCGCGCAAAACCCGGCAGGGTGCGATGTGCGCACCACCAGGCCAGCGCCTCGTATTGATGCGCCGCCATCAGTTCATGGTTGAACTGCCGCTGCAACTCCTTCCGAACCGCATCCGACATGGCTGTCATACCCGGTCACTCCTTTCGGTGGCTGTGGATCGTTTTGAAGCAACATGAAGCCGAATCCGGCAGGGCACAAGCCCGACCTGCCGCATTCCGTGCGGGAGGGCGACCGTGTTCTCCGGGCGCGACCAGGACCGGCCGCCCTGCAGGAGACGCGCGAAACCTGCCGGTGCCCGCTGGTCCGCCGGCGGGCCAGCCCGCATGCAGGACAGGGAAACCGGCGCACAGCCGGCCCGGCCTCACCGTTTGCGTCGGTTGCCCCGGTGGGGACGGCCCTGGCCGGGTCGGGGTGCCCCGGAGGTTTGGCGGTGGCCGGGGGGTTGGCGCCGGGCCGCACGCGGGTGCGAGTCGCGTTTGTGGTTCCGGGCTTTTGCGCCCCGGGGTTCCGGGCTTTGCGGCTGGTGGGGGCGGACCGGGGACGGCCTGCGCGAGGGACCGCGTTTGCGGGCCGGCTCGGGCGCGGGTTCGAAGTCGAGTTGTTTCTTGAATCGGTCCACCCGGGCGACGACCACCTGCAGGGTGTCGCCGAGTTTGATGCGGCGTCGTGTGCGGCGGCCGCGCAGTTCGTTGCGGTCCGGGTCGAAGATGTAGAAGTCGTCCTTGAGCCGGGAGAGGGGGACCATGCCGGAGAGGCCCAAGGTGGGCAGGTCGACGAAGAACCCGTGATTGCGGACGTCGGTGACCAGGGCGGGGTAGGGCTCGAGCGGGCCCGTGCGGAGCTGCTGCTCGAGGAAGGCGAAGAGTTTGACTTCGCGGCTGTCGCGCTCGGCGTCGGCGGCGTTGCGTTCCATGGTGGAGAGGTGCTCCGCCAGCTCCTCCAGTTCCACCCGCGGGGGCAGGCTCCGGGGATCGAACAACGCGCGGTGCACGATCAGGTCGGCGTACCGACGGATGGGGGAGGTGAAGTGCGTGTAGTCGGTCTTGTTGAGGCCGAAATGTCCGATGGGCTCGGTGGCGTACTGGGCGCGCATGAGGGATCGGAGGAGGCCCACCTTCAGAGCGGGGCCCAGTGGCGTCTGATTGAGCCGGGCCAGGAGGCGCTGGAGTTCCTCGCGTTTCTGGAGGTTGCCGCAGGGTAGGTTGTGGCTGAGGACCTCCTGACGGTATTCCTCGAGCCGGGCCGGGTCGGGCGGTTCGTGCACCCGGTAGAGGGCCGGCCGGCGCAACTGGCGGAGGCGGCGTGCGGCGGCTTCATTGGCCAGCAGCATGAATTCCTCGATGAGCTGGTGGGCCTCGTCATGGACCACGGTTTCGAGCCGCGCCACGCGACCCTGTTCGTCCAGCCGGACCTTCACCTCGGGGAAGTCCAGGTCGAGTGCTCCCTGGGCGAACCGGCGCCGTCGGATTTTCTGTGCCAGGGCGTGAGCGTCGTGGAGCATGCGGCTGACGGGGTCGGTGGGCGGCCGCCGGATCATGGCCAGGGCCTCGGCGTAGGTGAGCCGCCGCTTCGAATGGATCACAGCGGAGTAAAACCGGCTTTGCAACACCACGCCCTCGGGGTTGAGCAGGAACTCGACGGTTTTGGTGAGCCGGTCCACCCCCGGCTTGAGCGAGCAGAGCTCGTTGCTGAGGATCTCGGGGAGCATGGGGATGACCCGGTCCACAAGGTAGGTGGAGTTGCCGCGGCGGCGGGCTTCCTCGTCCAGGGCGGTGCCGGGCCGGACATAATGCGACACGTCGGCAATGTGGACCCACAGTTTCCAGCGACCGTCGGGAAGCCGCTGCAGCGAAATGGCGTCGTCGAAGTCCCTGGCGTCGTCCGGGTCAATGGTGACGACGAGTTGCGAGCGGCAATCCACGCGGCCCCGGAGTTCCTCGGGTCGGACCCGCGTACCGAAGGCCTCGGCTTCGCGGCGGACCGCCGCGGGAAAGGCGGTCGGCAACTGGTACTGGCGCAGCACAGCCAGCATGTCCACGCCCGGCGCATCGGGTCGGCCCAGCACCTCGATGATGTCGCCCTCGGGGTTGGCCTCTCGCGAGGGCCAGTCACGAAGCGCCACCACCACCTTGTCCCCGATCTGCGCGGTGCGGCCTCCGGCCTCCGGCGAAGGGACGTAAATGTCGTGCGGGATGCGCGGATCGTCCGGTATGACGTAGTAGAAATGCCGGCTGCGCTGGAGCGTGCCCACCAGTTGGGTGCGCCGCCGTTCCAGGATGCGCACCACCTCTCCGTAGACCGGTTCCGGCGTGTCGGGCCGCAGCCCTTTGGGGCGCTGGATGCGGCGCACCAGCACCCGATCCTCGTGCAGAGCGGTGCCGGTGGCGTGCTCGGGTATGACGATCTCCGGCAAACGCGGATCGTCCGGCTGCAGGAACCCTTTGCCCTGGCGGTTGATGCGGATTCGGCCCGGAACCAGGTCTGCGTCCAGGGGGAGTACGTAACGGTCGTCCTTGATGCGCACCACACGGCCGTGCTGCTCCAGCGCCTCCAGCGCAGCCGCCAGATCGGCCGGCTCCACCGGCGGCGGCCCCAACCGCTGGCGCAACTCCCCGGCAGTCAGGGGCCGGGCCCGGGCCCGGCGCAATGCATGCAGGACGCGCTCTTCCAGTTTCAAAAGATCCGCGGGTTCCATTCTGCCGGTCAAATTACGGGGTCGCCCCGCGGGGCACAATCCGGCAGAAGAACCTTTGCAGAGCACGCGGAAGGGACCGGACACCCGGCCGCCACCACAATTGCCCCGGCGCAAGGCCGTGTGCCGAAGGGAGGATTCGACCAAAAAAAGTTGGTGGCTGGAGACGGAATCGAACCGCCGACACAAGGATTTTCAGTCCTCTGCTCTACCAACTGAGCTATCCAGCCACCTCGAGCAACCATCCATATTGAAATCCGGAACCGGGTGACGCGCAAGAGGGAATTCAACCCGGGAGGCGGAACCGGTCCGGCATACTTTGGGGAGCAGACGCTGGCAAGCCGGCAAAAACCACGGCAGGTTGGAACACGCATTGGGCGATGCAGAAGCCGGGGCGCAGGACCGGCCCGGGCCCTTGAAGCGCTCGGTGCGGCCGTCTCACCGGCCCGGCGCCATTCGCCGGTGCGGCGAATGCGTGCCGGATTCCCCAAGGACCCCGCGGGTCGCCTGCTGACCGTTCACCAAGCTTCCCCAGGGGTCACGGACCGGGCCCGACAGCCCACCTCCGACAGGGTTCCCGACCGGACCTGACCCTCATGGCACCCGGCCGACGGCCCAAGACGCCAGAACCCGCACCGAAGGGCGGGCCCGGGCACCTTCTCCCTCCCTGCCGCAAATCCCACCGCCCCGACCGCCCATCAAATCCCCCTGTCCAGCCCCGGCCGGGGACCAGGGCGTTCGCAGGAACCCGCGCGAGAAGCCCATAAAACTGTATTTGACAAGCATGATTTCAGGGGAATTTTGTCGTTTCCTGAATCCTTAGCCAGCCGTTGGGGCGGGGTGCCAAACGATGTTTTCGAATCGGAAGAGTCTCTGAACGTGATCTGGGAGGGCTCTGGGGCCCATCGGTGAGGCCTGTGTGGCCGATCTGGGAGGGGTCGCCCGGGCGCCGGAAGGGCCGCAGGGCCGTGCCAGGGTGGTTTTTTTCCAAGATGCGGGCA
>NZ_JAAKYA010000026.1 GCF_011044775.1 Limisphaera ngatamarikiensis
GGGCACTCGCCGCACGGGATGCCGATCTTTCCGCGGGTCGCACCTGCGTTGACCACCTGCGGTGTGATCGAGGGGCACTGACCCGCCATCGACCATGGCCATGCTACAAGCGCCACCAGACACAGAAGAGTCATCCGGGTCTTCATGGTTGCCTGCCTCCGTCGCACGGTCTTCCTTGTCACCTGCACCTCACCACGGCCGGTACACCTGCAATTGGACCTGGCTGGGGTTGGTCTCCGCGCCGGCCCCCTGCGGATTGCGACCCTGCACCCATTCCAACCCGTCGCCCACGCCGTCGCCGTCGCTGTCCGCACTGAACGGATTGGTCCCCAACCAGACCTCCTGCAAATCGCTCAACCCATCATTGTCACTGTCCCGCTTGCATACCCCGCCCGCGCCGCTCTGATACAACAGTTGCACCTGCCCCACCGTCAGCGCCGTCCGATAGATCCGCACCTCGTCCAGCCCGCCCTTGTAATAGCCGTTGAACCCGCTTTGCGGGTGTATCCCCACCCGCACCGGTTCCGCGTTGCTCAGGCTGCCCGGCCGAACCGTCGGATTGAACCGCAGGACCTCCGCCCCGTCCACATACAGCCGGCCCCCATCCGAAGCATTCCGGTCCAGCGTCCACACCACATGATGCCACCCACCGTCCCGCAAATCCGGCCCACCGCTGACAAAGTTGGCAAAACCACCCGCATCAGCCAGCTGCACCCCCAACCGACCGTTCAGCAGAAACAGTTCCCAGCCCAGCGCCCTGGACGCATCCGGCGTCCACCGTTTGCTCACAAGACTCATGACCCCGTACGTCGTCGCGTTCACCTCCGGCCGCACCCACAACTCCACCGTCAACGCCTCTCCCACTCCCACGTCAAACCCCTGCCCGGGCCCCGCATCCGCACCATCGTCCACCCCGTCCAACTCAAACCCGCCGCCCACCACCGCCGACCCGTAACCCGGACCGTTGCGCAACCGCAACGCGTTGGTCCGCGCCAGATCCCACGGACCCCCGTCCCCGGGCCACCACGCCACCAACCCTCCCAAAGGCTCCACGCAGCCCGGCCACACCTTCCCGGCTCCACCCGCCTGAACGATCCCGTACAGTTCCGACGCCGACAGCGCCCGGTTGTACACGGCACACTCGTCCAGCCTCACCGTCCCGTACACACCCCCGTACCAACCCCACCCGGGCGCCGCACCCATCGTCAACGGCTGCGCCGTCGTCACCAGCGTCCCGGACGCCGCCACCTGCTGCTGCAACTGCCCGTTCACGTACACCCGCAAGCTCGACCCATCCCACGTCGCCGCCACATGATGCCACTGGCCCGCCGGCAACGTCCCCCACGCCGTCGCGCTCACCCACCCAACCCCCGCCAGGTTCACACCCGCCTCCACACGGTTGCTCCACACCACCAAACCATACTGCCGCAGCCCGGGACCATCCTTGCTCAACACCGGCAGCACCTGCACCCCATCCGTACCACGGTACACCCAGCCCTCCAGCGTCAGTCCCGTCGTGGGGTTCAAACCCGCAGCATTGGACACACTCAAATAGCTGTTGCCCGTCAGCACCAACCCGAGCCCCACCGCACCAGCCCCCCAACCCACGGCACCCTGCGCAACCGCCGCATTTCCCCCCACCACATCCCGCCCATCCCCGGCCAGCGGCCACCAGGCCACACACCCGGCCGGCACCGGTACAGGCCCCACCAACAGCCAGTCCAAGACCAAACCCGGCCCCTCCTCCAACACCTGCGCCACCAGCTTCACCGACTCCCGCCCCACTTCCACCACACCGTCCCCCTCATTCGCCGCCCCCGCCAGCCGCGGATCCCACCGGCCCGGCCAAACCGTCAACCCGCTCACGCGGTCCACCCGCGGCAACCGCTCCAACTGACCCCGCACCGACTCCAACGGCAACCGTTCCACCAGCCACTGCCGGCCCCCCTCCCCCCGCACCCATTCCTTCACCACAGGCACCCAACCATCCCCCTGCCCCTCAGGCCAACCAAACGCCCGACCACTCACCAACCGCCACCCGCCCACCTCCACCATCTCATCCTCCACCACGCCCAGCCCCGGCCACTCCACCGGTACACGCTCCACCACACGACCCTCCGCACCCCACCACTCCGTCCACACCTCCAACCACGTCCGCCCTACCTCCCATCCCGCCGGCAACCCGCCCCACCAACCCTCCAACACCACATCCTGCTCCAGCCAGTTCAACCCCGTCCGAACCCGCACCCGACCCGGCAAACCCTCCAGCGCATTCGTGTACAACACCCACCCCTCCACACTCCCCACACCCACCCGATCCACAAACCGACCCAACACCACGCTCTCCCCGCGCCCCGCCTCGTACAACACCACCGCCACAGGACGCGCCCGCACCGTACCACCCCCCACCGCCTCCCACTGCACCGCCCCCTCTGCCGATCCCAACCGACCCAACCGCGCCCCGTGCCGAGCCCCCACCGCCACCGCCCGACCCTCTCTCATCGTCAGCCGCACCCCCGGGCCACCCACCATCTCCCAACTCTCCCCGGCCACCACACCGTTGGTCACACCCCGCCCCATCCCCAGCCGACGCCACAAACCCGCCTCCGTCGCATCCGCCCAGGGCCCCACACCAACCCCACCAGGAACCTCCGCCACCCGCGCCGGACCGGCCCCGTTCACCGGCTCCTCCAACAACGCCTCCTGACCCCACGTCACAACTCCCAACCCAACCCACACCACCCAAACCAGCCCAACCAGCGCTTTCATGCTCACCTCGCTTTCCAACTACGTCAGCTCTCCAACAGCCTTCCCATCCCACTCAACCCCAGGCCCGCTCTCTCCTCAAAACCATCCAACCTCAACCCCAAAAATCCTCTCCGCGCTCACAGAGCCCACCGCACTCCGGAGCCCACCCAGGCCCGGACATCCCAGAAGGAAAAGGAAAGGAACTGACCCACCGAACCACGGGCGGCCCCTGGCGTTCTTGAAAAGGCTCGCGATCGCCTGCAACCGGGCGGGCATAAAGAATCGACTGAAGACTTCCAACCCCAACCCTGCTGCCGCCCCGGCCCGGCCGAAAGCGGCACAGTCCCTCCGGCTTGGAAAATAAACCCACTGCCGTGGCAAACAGACCATGGCCTCGAAGGCACTCTCCGCACCCGCGCAAAGTCCGCCCCTGAGGGAGGCCAGGACCCCGCCGAAAGCCAGCGTGGAAGCCGGGTCG